>JAJYGO010000078.1 GCA_021785115.1 Chloroflexota bacterium
ATCGCGGACGCGATGTCCAAGGGCCAGGAGATCGTGGTCACGCCGGAGAAGGTGCGCGAGATCATCAAGGTCAGCCAGGAGCCGGTCTCCCTCGAGACGCCGATCGGCGAGGAGGAGGACTCGCACCTGGGCGACTTCATCGAGGACCGGGCGGCGCTGGCGCCCGCAGAGGCGGCCAGCCACCAGCTGCTCAAGGAGCAGGTGGAGGCCGTGCTCGACTCGCTCACCGGTCGGGAGCGGCGCGTGCTGCAGCTCCGGTTCGGACTGGAGGACGGGCGCGCGCGCACACTCGAGGAGGTCGGCAAGGAGTTCAACGTCACCCGCGAGCGGATCCGCCAGATCGAGGCGAAGGCGCTCCGGAAGCTGCGGCATCCCAGCCGCTCGCGAAAGCTGAAGGACTACCTGGAATAGGGGTGGATCGCGCAGGAGAGGCAGATCGCCCAGGCCGGGGGGATGACTCCGGTTGGGGGGATGGCGCCGAAGAGTTGGTTCGCGCCGGCCCGCTCGGCTGCCACGACCGGGCGGAGCGCCTCGACGAAGTGGATCGCCACGACCGGGCGGCGTGCCCCGACGAAGTGGATCGCAACGACCGGGCGGATGGCGCCGAAGAGGTGGTAGGCCCCGGCCCGCTCGGCTGCCACGACCGGGCGGAGTGCCCCGACGCGTCGGCGGGCAGAGCCGTCGCGGCCGGCAACCGCCCCGGCGGTCGACCGCCACGGCCGGCAGGGCTGTGCTCGGGGGCCGGCCACGTCGTCGTGCACGCGAATCCCGCCCTGGTCTCGGCGTTCAGCTCCAGGATCGTGGGCATCCCGGCACGCGAAGGGCTGGTCGGCCTTCCGCGCGAGGCGTTCGACCTGCTCGACGCGGTGTTCCGGGACGGGCGGCCGCTCGCCCGCGAGATTCTCCGGGATGGGGAACCGTGGCGCATGACCGTGGTTCCGCGCAGGGATCCGGAGACCGGCGAGGTCTATGGGGTCGCGTTCTACCTCCGGTCTCACCGCGATCCCGCGATCTCCCGATGATCGCGCGGTGGCCCGGACGTACCTCGTGGTCACCGGGTATCGCACGGCGGCCCGGAGATCTCGCGTGGCCGCCCGCCATCAACGGCGTGACCTGATCGCCGCGTCACATCTACGGAGGCACCGCATGCCGCTCAACGCGTACGGGGTGCTGGCCACCTTCATGGCGGCTGGTGCCGCGATCGGATCCGCCATTGGCTGGCTGGTGGGGCCGCGACGCTGGACGTCGCTGATCCTTCCCGTGCTTGCCGCGGTCGCGTCCCTTGGCACGATCGGACACCGGCTGCGGATCGGCTTCGGTCCGACCGTGCCGCTGTTCGGGTTCGATGTCCATCTCTTCTCGGACCTGGGGTTCGCGGCCTTGTTCGCGTTCGTCGCCGCAGTCGGGCAGCGTGCCGTCCTGGCACCTGGGCACCACGCCGGGCCAGGCGTCCCGGACGGCGAGCCGCCCCACTGAATCGTGACCCGGCTGCGTGTCGGGGCCGGGAGGTGTTGCCGGGCGCGCTGAGGGCGTGCTCACAGGAGGATCACCGCGTTGCCGTTCGGAGCGATACCTGACTGGAGCGCGGCAAGCGCGCCTCGGCCGTCCACCGGGAACGTGCCAAGGATGATGTCGGTGTAGTTGCGGACCACGAGTCGGTTTGAACGCGTGTCGGCGAGCAACAGGACGACGCTCCCGGCACCCCAGTCGCCCTGCTTGAGTGACACCCGACGTTCGAGCGACTGCAGATCGCGCACGCGGGTCTCGGCTTCCACTGCCACCTGCGTGCCCGGCCGGCCGATCACGGCGTCCCACGCACGGCGATCACCCGGCGGGCCCACCGGCACCTCCGTGCGCCATTGCCACCCGGGGTCGATGACGGCGCGCAGACGGCGCAGCAGGGCGACGTGGGCGGCGTCGCGGATCGGCTGCCCGCCGGGGTACGTGCGCACCGCGAGGTCGAGCCCCACGGCGGCCTCCAGTCGGGCCAGGACTCGGACCGAGACGTTCGGCGCGAGTCCCCGTTCGACCCGACTGACCTGGGAACGGGACAGGCCGATGGCGCGCCCGACGTCACACTGGCTGAGGCCGTGCTCGAGCCGCCCCAGTCGGGCCTCGTTCCCGAGCTCCATCAGCAGCGCCCGAGTGCGCCGTGTTGCCGTGTCGACCGGCCGCTCCCTGCCTGGCACGCTCCCAGTCTGCACGGACGCTCTCCATCTCCGTGGCACCCGCGCTTCACTCGCGTGCGACCGTTGTTGCACGCGGGCTGCTCGCGGGATACTCGCGGGCTCGACCCGAGTCCTGCTCCGCCTTCACCCACTCCGTGCAGCCTGCCGTACCCGATGGTGCCCTCCAGGGGACTGGGTCATGTCCCCACCGAGGCTGTGCCCGGAGCGGCCATCCAGCGACGTCCCGGCACGTGGTGGCCACCGGGCCCTTGGCGGAATGTCACCCACCGAGGGGACGATCCGCGGGACACGGAGCCGGGATGCGCGTGCACCAGATGCGCGTGCGCCAGATGCGCGTGCGCCAGATGCGCGTGCGCCAGATGCGCATTCGCGACGACGCGGACGCGTGCAGGCGTGGATCCTGACTGCCTCTGTGCGCCCCGTGCACAGCACCGTCCGGATGGAGGCTCAACCGGTCGTTCCCGTGCGCCTCATGCACCAGACCGGCGGGATCACGGGCTGGCCGGACCTCCCCGGGAACGTGGTCGTCGCTTGCGTGCACCACGTGCACTCGGGTCCGCCGCCGGGACCGAAGTGGTCTGCCACGTGCACTCGGGTCCGCCGCCGGGGCCGAAGTGGTGCACCTCGGCACGCTCACGGGATCTGGGGCCACGTGCCGCGCTCCACGGGACCCGGCGACGAACGGTGATGCGCGGGCGGCGCGCCAGGGGCGGGTCGGCCGTGAGCCACGATCGGGCGATCGGCGATGCGCGCCAGGGGCGGGTCGGCCGTCAGCCACGAGCGGAGGCGGCGGGCCCACTGGCTACGCGACCCGCGAGGGCGACCCGGGGCCGGCAATCCTCGACCGGCGAGCCCGACCCGCGATCCCCGACCCACAACCCGCGACCCGCGAGGGTGACCCGGCGCTATCCCTTGGTGGAGCCGAGGGTGAGGCCGCGGACGAACTGCCGTTGCAGGGCGAGAAACACGATGACGGTGGGGATGGCGGCCAGCAGGGCGCCGGCGGCGAGCAGGTTGTAGTTCGTGAAGAACGAGCCCTGCAGGTTGTTCAACGCCGACGTGATCGGCCGCTTGGCGCCCGACTCCATCAGCAGCAGCGCCCAGAAGAAGTCGTTGTAGATCCAGGTGAACTCGAGTGTCGCCAGCGCCGCAAGGGCGGGGGTGCACAGGGGCAGGATGACCTTGCGGTAGATGGTCCAGACACCCGCGCCGTCCACCAGGGCCGCCTCGTTGAGCTCCTTGGAGATCGTGCGCATGTAGTTGCTGAGCACGAACGTGCAGAAGCCGGTCTGGAAGACGACGTGGATGAGGATGATGCCGATGTACTGGTCGTAGAGCAGGCCGTTGTCACTCGGGAACATCCCGACGAAGGGCAGCTTGATGATCTCGGGGATCGGGATGGCCAGGTAGAGCCAGTAGAGCGGCACGATGATGACCTGGGGCGGCAGCAGGTTTCCGGCCGTGAACATCATCAGCAGGGCCACGTTGAACCGGAAGCTGAACCGCGACACGGCGAACGCGACCAGCGAGGCCAGGAAGAGGGCCAGGATCACTCCCGGGACCACCACGATCAGCGTGTTCAGGTAGTAGTAGGGGATCTCGGCCAGGCTCCAGACGTTGATGAAGTTGTTGAAGTTGAGGGCCGACGGCAGCGAGACGTAGCCGTGCTGGATCGTGTCGCTGACAGGGCGGAGCGCCGTGTAGAACGCGTACAGGATCGGGATGAGCCAGAGGGCCGCGGTCACGATCAGGAACGCGTGGAGGAGGACGCGCTGCGGCCTGATCCGGCGGTGCGCGCGGCCCGTCACCATGGTCGCGGCGGTCATGACTCCTCCCGGAAGACGCGGTTGAGGTACAGGATGATCGGGCCGAGCGAGATGACGAGCAGCACCACGGCGATCGCCGATCCGAACCCGATCAGGTTCGCCTCGCTGATCGAGTTGTTGGTGATCAGCGTGGAGAGCAGCTCCAGGCCGTTCTTGCCGTGGTTGATGATGTAGGCGATGTCGAAGGCGCGCAGCGACTCGATCACGGTCACCACGAGGATGACCGTGTTGATCGGTGCCATGACCGGGAAGACCACCCGGAAGAACGTCTGCCACTCGTTGGCGCCGTCGATGGCCGCCGCCTCGCGGAGCGTCGGGTCCACGCTCTTCAGGCCCGCCAGGTACAGGATCATGATGTAGCCGACCTGGCGCCAGCTCGCGGCGACGAGCACCGCCCAGAGGTTGAGCCCGGGGGTGCCCAGCCAGTCGATCGCGTTGGTCTGGGAGGTCAGGCCGAGCGCGCCGTCGATCAGGCCCGACGACCCGGGCGCGTAGAGCAGCTCCCAGATGAACCCGACGACGGCCAGCGACAGGACGACCGGCAGGAAGAACGCGTTCTGGTAGATGGCGCTGCCGCGGATGTCACGGTCCAGCAGCACGGCCAGGAACATCCCGAACGGCGTCGCGATGCACACGAAGAAGATCAGCCAGACCAGGTTGTGCTCGACCGCCGGCCAGAAGAAGAGGTACTGGGTGAACAGGAACGTGTAGTTCCGGAGACCGACCCAGTTCTGCGCCGTGATCGCCCCGATGCCCCGCCAGTTGGTGAACGACAGGCCGATCGAGGCGATCGTCGGCGCCCAGATGAAGACGAGATCGAGGATGGTCGGGATCCCGACCATCAGTGCCAGGACGATCTTGTCCCGGCGGGTCAGCAGGCTGTAGCGGTGGCGCACGGCCGCGGACACGCGTGCTCCCGCCCCCACGTCCGAGGTGGGGGCGGGAGCCGTGTCTGCGGATCGCGGATCGGCCACGGTGCCGTGCGCGCCTGGCTCAGGTCTCGGGCGGCAGCGAATCCCAGAAGTTCTGGATCGTCGTCTGCAGCGCCATCAGGTTCTGGTTCGGGTTGGCGAGGAACTTCGCGAGGAACGACTGCATGCCGTTGGCGCCCGCGAAGTCCGGCCGCGAGTCGCGGTCCAGGAACTGCGTGATCTTCTGCGCCTCGCTGACGATCTGGACGGCCTTCTTGTCGAGCGCCGAGTAGCCGCTCGTGTCGGTGTCGTTGGCCGTCGGGATGAGGCCGGTGCCCTGCTTGAACATGATGAGCTGGGTCGAGCCCTTCGACCAGAAGTCGAGGTACGCCTTGGCGTTCGCCATGTCCTCCTGGAGGGAGCGGGACTTGGCGCTCATCATGATGACGTCGATCGGCGCGTCCAGTGCCTTCTCCGCGTCGTACTGCGTCCCCAGGTAGGGGAACGCGAAGAAGTCCAGGTCCGCGAGGTCGGCGGGGCTGCCGGCTGCGGTGAACTCCTGCGACACGAAGAGGCCGAGGAGGTACATCCCGGCCTTCTTCTGGATCAGCTTGTCGGCCGACTGCTGCCAGGTCAGGCCCGCGAACTGCGAGTCGCAGTAGGGCAGCAGCTTCGCCCACTGCTGGAAGACCGCGGTGACCTTCGGGTCCGTCCACTTCTGCTTGCCGGTGAGCAGGCCGATGTGGAAGTCATACCCGTTCAGGCGGAGGTCCAGGATGTCGAACGTGCCCATCGCCGGCCAGCCATCCTTGTCGCCGAAGGCGAAGGGGATGAGGCCGTCCTTCTGCATCGTCTGGCTGAGGGTGATGAGCTGATCCCACGTGGTCGGGATCTGGTAGTTGTGCTGCTGGAAGACGCTCTTGCGGTAGAAGACCGCCCAGGGGTAGTAGTCGATCGGGATCCCGTAGACCTTGCCGTCATTGCCGGTCACGGCGGTCGCGAACGCGCTCGTGAAGTTGCTCTTGACGGAGGACCAGACGTCGTCGATCGGGGTGACCAGGCCCTGGTCGGCGAAGAACCGCATGCGGTGCCCCGAGAACCAGAGGAAGTCGTCCTGCGGCGTGCCCTGCAGGTACGAGGTGATCTGGTCCTGGTAGGTGTTGTGGTCCACCGTGTTCATCTGGACGGCGACGCCCGTCGCCTGGGTGAACGCGGCGTTGATCAGCTGCATGCCCTTCTTCGGGGCGGGATCCGAGTTGTTGCTTCCGACCGTGACCTGGCCGGTGGCGCTGGCGGCCGGAGGCGGCGCGCTGGCCGCGCCTCCACCGGGGGCCGCGCTGGCGGCCGGGGCCTTGGTGGGGGCGGTGGTGGCGCCCGCGCCACACGCCGCGAGAAACGCCGAGACACCCGCGAGACCGGCGACGCCTGCCACTCCCTTGAGGACGGTCCGCCGGGATAGCTGGGTCGTCCCGGGATCCGGCAGCGCCGGTCCGCGCGGGGTATCGCCTGAGCTGGCCATCGATCGCGCCTCCTCTACCTGCGTCCCCAACAGAAAACGACAGACCCGCGCGGATTGTCCGTCCGCGGCATACCCGATGTCAAGGCTCCGAACAGGATCGCGCGTAAGTTCTCATTGTTTCCGTTGACTTCTGTTGGGTCTGGGTGCATCCTTCGCACGACACACGAAGATGAGGTGCGACGGGGTCGTGGCGGAGAGGCGGGCCACCTGGTCGCCCGCGGTCGGCGGCCGCGGAGGGTCGCTGAGGTGCTAGCCCGGCAGCGACAGGCGCGCATCCTGGAACGCATTCGCGAGGACGGCGCGGTCCGGGTGGCGGACCTCGTCCGGGAGCTCGGCGTGTCCGACATGACTGTGCGCCGGGACCTGGAGTTCCTGCACGCGCGCGGCCTGATCGAGAAGGTGCACGGCGGCGCCACCGCCGTCCCCGGAAGCGCGCTCTTCGAGCCCGGGTTCGCGACCAAGTCGGCGCTCCAGCAGGCAGAGAAAGAGGCGATCGCAGAGGCCGCGGTCGCGCTGGTGGACCCCGGCGTGGCGGTCGGGATCTCCGCCGGCACCACCACCTACGCCATCGCGCGGCGACTCGCCGAGGTGCCCGGACTCACCGTGGTCACCAACTCGATCCGCGTGGCCGACATCCTCGGTGAGGGGCGGGGTGCCGGCCAGACGGTCGTGCTCACCGGCGGCGTGCGGACGCCCTCGGACGCGCTGGTCGGCCCGTTCGCCGTCTCGGTACTGCAGAAGGTGCACCTCGACCTGGTCTTCATGGGCGTCCACGGCATGGACGTGCGGGCCGGCTTCACCTCGCCCAACCTCCTCGAGGCCGAGACGAACCGTGCGATGGTCGAGGCGGCGCGGCTCCTGGTCGTGACGGCGGACCACACCAAGTGGGGCGTGGTCGGGCTGAGCTCGTTTGCGCGCCTGGACCAGGCGGACATCCTGGTGACTGACGTCGGTCTTGCGCAGGATGCGCGCGAGATCCTCTCCTCGCACGTGCGACAGCTGATCCTCGCCGAACCCGGGGCCCCGGAGGTGGGACGCCTGCCGGAGGTGCCTGACGCGGGCGACGTGAACAGGGGCGCGGCGGGCGACGTGTCCGTCGCCGGAGGTTTCGCAGCCTCCGGGACGGGGACCGGCGCGATGCTCGCGACGGGTCGGGGAGGGGTCGCCAGGTGACCACGGGTCGGGCCGGCGTCGCTGTCCGCGCTTCGACCGATCCTCCGGTGGGACGCGCCGGCGCCGTGCTCTCGCAGCCACACCGCCGGTTCAACCCGCTTCTCCACGAGTGGGTGCTGGTCTCCCCGGAGCGCACCCGCCGACCGTGGCAGGGTCGCCAGGAGACGCCGCCACCGGAGCACCGCCCCGCCTACGACCCGGCGTGCTACCTCTGCCCGGGCAACACGCGCGCGAGCGGCGACGTCAACCCGTCCTACACCGACACGTTCGTCTTCACCAACGACTTCTCGGCGCTGCGCCCGGACACGTCCGCCGAGCGAGTCGTGCAGGGGTTGCTGATCGCCGAGGGCGAACCGGGGACCTGCCGGGTCATCTGCTTCTCGCCGCGGCACGACCTCACGATGGCGCAGATGAGCGAGGCCGAGGTGCACCGGGTCGTGGATCTCTGGGCTGGGCAGACCCGGGAGCTGGGCGCGACGTATCGCTGGGTGCAGGTCTTCGAGAACCGCGGCGAGACCATGGGTGCCTCGAACCCCCATCCGCACGGCCAGATCTGGGCGGGGACGGCGCTCCCCGTCGAGGGCGCGCGCGAGGACGACTCGCAGCGCCGCTGGCTCGCCGAGCACGGGACGCGCATGCTCCTCGAGTACGCGGCCCAGGAGCACGCGAGCCCGCGGGTGGTGGTGGAGAACGACGACTGGCTGATCCTGGTGCCGTTCTGGGCGGTGTGGCCGTTCGAGACGCTGGTGATCCCGAGGCGTCCTGTGCTGCGCCTCCCGGATCTCGAGGAGGAGCAGCGGCGCGCACTGGCGGAGGCCCTGATCGGCCTGCTCCGCCGCTACGACAACCTCTTCGGCGTGCCGTTCCCGTACTCCATGGGCTGGCACCAGGCGCCCTTCGACGCGGACGACCACGACCACTGGCAGCTGCACGCCCACTTCTACCCGCCGCTCCTGCGGTCGGCGACCGTGCGCAAGTTCATGGTGGGCTACGAGATGCTGGCGGAGACGCAGCGGGACCTCACCGCGGAGGACGCCGCGGCACGCCTGCGGGCAGCGTCGCCCGGGCGGCGGTCACGGGAGTCGCGGACGCCGCACGCCTGACCGGCGCCGTCCCCCGGGTGGCGGTCGCGCCAACGACAGTCGCGCCGGCCCAACGACAGGCCCGCAGGGCTGCCGGGCGTCGAGCGCCGGCATCGCGTGCTAGCGTGCCCGATCGTGGAGGTGGCGCTCGAGCTCTTCGCGCGCGCGGTCGTCGCGGCCGCGGCGCTCCTGCTGGCACTGGTCGGGCTGGCGCAGCTCGCCCGCGAGCAGGTGGCCGCGAGGCCCCGGCCCATCCTGCGCCACACCGGGCCGCTGGCGGCGGTCAACTTCGTGGGGATCGGCGGCTTCGTGCTGCTCGGCGCATGGACGGCCTGGTCGATGGTCGGCACCCTCGCGCTCGGCGGGGCGCCGGGCGACGTCGCGCGATGGGTCGGCATCCTGGTGCTGGCCGGAGGCGTGGCGCTCGCGGCATGGGGGATCCGGTCGCTCGGGCACCACCTCGCGTCGGCGGCGGAGGTGCGGCCGGACTCGGAGGTCGTGACGCGCGGCGCGTACGGCCTCGTCCGCCATCCGCTCTACCTGTCGATCCTGCTGCTGTGGGCCGGCGGGGCGCTGGCCCTTGGCAGCTGGCCGCTCGGCATCGGGTGCGTGCTCCTGGCACCTGCCTTCGTCGAGCGCTGTCGCCTCGAGGAGCGCCTGCTCACCGCTCACTTCGGCGAGGCGTACCTCGCCTACGCGTCGCGCGTGCCGATGCTGGTACCGCGGCCGGGGCCGGCACGGCACCGGCCCGAGCGGCCGCGCTGAACCGGGCTCCGCCCCGTCGGGTGGGGCCCCGGGACGACGGCCCGGGGCGGTCTACGCTGCCGCGAGCTGGCGGCTGGCGAGGGAGAGGCCGTTCGCGTCGTCGAAGAGGTGCAGGCGGTCCATGGAGACCCGCAGGTCCAGCACGTCGCCGGGGCGCACCCGCGCCGACGAACTGATCAGGGCGATGATCTCCTGCTCGCCCGCGGTCAGGTGGATCTGCTCCTCGTCGCCCAGGTACTCCACCACGTCCGCGGTGGCGCGCAGGGTGGCGTCGCCCGGCTTGGCGTCCCCGAGCTCGAGGTGCTCGGGGCGGATCCCCACCGTGACCTTGTCGCCGCTCATGGCCAGCACCGCGTCGCGCAGCCGGTCGGGCACGGCGAAGGTGAAGGTCGGGTTGGAGAGCGAGACCGAGCCGTCCCGGCGCGTGGCGGTCATGTCGATGAAGTTCATGGCCGGCGAGCCGATGAACCCGGCCACGAACTTGTTGACGGGGTGGTCGTAGAGCTCCTGCGGCGAGCCCACCTGCTGGAGCAGCCCGGCGCTCATCACGGCGATCCGGCTGCCCATCGTCATCGCCTCGATCTGGTCGTGCGTGACGTACACGAAGGTGGTGGCGAGGCGCTGGTGCAGGCGCAGGATCTGGGCCCGGGTCTGGGCGCGCAGCTTGGCGTCGAGGTTGGAGAGCGGCTCGTCCATCAGGAAGACCGCGGGCTCCCGGACGATGGCCCGTCCCAGGGCGACGCGCTGGCGCTGGCCGCCGGAGAGCTGCTTGGGCTTGCGATCGAGCAGGTTCCCCAGGTCGAGGATCTTGGCCGCCTCCTGGACACGGCGCTCGATCTCGGGCTTGGGCACCTTGCGCAGCTTCAGGCCGAAGGAGAGGTTGTCCCGGACGCTCATGTGCGGGTACAGCGCGTAGCTCTGGAACACCATCGCCACGTCGCGGTCCTTGGGGGCCAGGTCGTTGACCACGCGGTCGCCGATCCTGAGGGTCCCCTCGGTGACCTCCTCCAGGCCCGCGATCATGCGCAGGCTGGTGGTCTTGCCGCAGCCCGAGGGACCCACCAGGACCAGGAACTCCTCGTCGCGGATGTCGAGGTTGAGGTCGCTCACGGCGACCACGTCGCCGTAGCGCTTCCACACGTGGTCGAACGTCACGGTTGCCATGGACGGAACCTCATCGTCGCGCTGCTCAGGTCGGCCTCGCGCGTCATGCGCCGGATGCTACCACGCCGCTCCGGCCCTCCCGGAGGGTTCGACGGTGTCCCGGGCCGACCCGATACACTCTGCGCACGTCGCGGAGGGACGCGCATGCTCGACATGGACGTCGTCGGATGGATCGTGGTCGGCTTCATCGCCGGGGCGCTCTCGGGGATGCTTGTTCCCGGCCGTGCGGCCCGCGGTTGCCTCGCCAACATCCTGGTGGGCGTGATCGGAGGGATCGTGGGCGGCTACATCGGGCGCCGGCTGGCGTTCGGCGACCCGCAGGGATTCCTCGCGGCGGTGGTGGTGGCGCTCGTCGGTGCGGTGATCGTGCGGCTGCTGCTCGAGGCGCTCTCACCGCGGGACGCGCGCTGACACCGGAGGCGGACTGGCCGGAGCCCGCGCCGGAGGACGTGGCATGAGAGAGCTGGCCGAGACCCTGGCAGCCTGGCGCGTGGATGGCGTGGCAGTCGGCCGCGCCGTGGTGGTGCGGACCTTCGGCTCCTCGCCGCGCCCCGAGGGGGCCGTGCTGCTGGTCGCGTCCGATGGGCGGATCGCCGGCTCCGTGAGCGGCGGGTGCGTGGAGGGGGCCGCTGCGGAGGAGGTGGAGCACGCGCTGGCCACCGGTCGCTCGCGGGTCGTCCGGTACGGGATCAGCGACGAGCAGGCGTGGGACGTCGGTCTCGCGTGTGGCGGCACGATCGACGTGCTCGTCGAGCCGCTGGTGCGCCCCGAGGCGGAGGCCGCGGCACGCGCGGCGGCGGGGACGGGATCCCCGGCGGATCGCAGGGCACGTGCCGTGATCACGCCGCTGCCCCCGGACTCGCCGGGTCCCGGGATCGGGCCGCACCGGCCCGGGACCGGTACGGAGCCCGCGCCGGTGCTCGTGGCCTGGGCGGACGGGCATCTCGACGGGACCCTGGGCGGTCCGGCGGGGGACGCCGAGCTTGCAGCCCGGGCCGCCGGGCTTCTCGAGCGGGGCACCTCGCAGACCGTCGAGCTGGGCGATCGGTCGTACTTCATCGAGGCGTACCCGGCGCGGCCGAGGCTGGTCATCGTGGGGGGCGTGCAGGTGGCGATCCCCCTGGTCGCGATCGCGCGGACCCTCGGATACGAGACCGTCGTGGTGGACGGCCGACCGGCCTTCGCCACGCGCGAACGCTTCCCCGACGCCGACGAGGTGGTGGTCGGCTGGCCCGACGAGGTCGCCGACCGGATCGGCCTCGGGCCGGCGGACGCGGTGGCGGTCCTGTCGCACGACGTCAAGTTCGACGAGCCGGCCATCGTGACGGCGCTGCGCCGGGGTTGCCGCTACGTGGGCGCCGTGGGATCCCGGAAGACGCAGGCCGACCGCCGCGCACGCCTGCGCGACGCGGGGCTTGCCGAGGCGGACCTGGTCCGGCTGCGCGGCCCGATCGGCCTGGACCTGGGCGGGCGGTCGCCGGAGGAGACGGCGCTCTCGATCATGGCGGAGGTGGTCGCGCTGCGGTACGGCCGGTCCGGCCGCCCGATGGTGGAGCGCGTCCCGGCGGTCGATTCCGCTGGTGCCGGTCCCGATGCGGCCAGCCGTGCGGCGGCCGGCTGACGTGGACCCGAAGCGGGTCGGCGCGGTCGTCCTGGCCGCGGGCGCGTCCTCGCGGTTCGGCGACGTCAAGCTGCTCGCCCCGCTCGAAGGGCGACCGCTGCTGCAGCACGTCCTCGACACGGCGCGGGCGGCCGGCGTGGGCGAGGTCGTGGTCGTGCTCGGCGACGCGGCCGACCGGATCGAGCGTGCCATCCGGTGGGGAACGGAGCGGCGGGTGCGAAACCCCGACCCGTCGGCGGGGCTCTCCAGTTCGCTGCGGATCGGACTGGCGGCACTCGGGGAGGGCTCCGACGCGGCGCTGTTCCTGCTCGGTGACCAGCCGCTCGTGCGGCTCGACGTGATCCGGGCGCTCGTCGGGGCGCGGCCGTCCGGCGCGGCGTCCGCGACTCGTCCCGTGGTGGTGCCGCGCTACGCATCCGGCGGCGGCCCCAACCCGGCCCTGGTGGACCGGTCCGCGTGGTGGCTGGCCGACGAGGCGTCCGGCGACCGGGGGCTGGGCCCGGTGCTCCGGGTGCACCCCGAGCTCGTCCTCGAGGTACCGGTCCCGGGGCAGAACCCGGACGTGGACACCCCGGCCGATCTCGCGGCCCTTGCCGGGACTGCGCGCGAGGGGCAGGAGGGCTAAGTCCAGCGCGGCGGCGCCGGGCCGGACCGGCGTTTGACCCCGCTCCCGGTCGCATCTACCATCCTCCCATCGTTCTTCCGCCTCGGGCGCTGGACGCGCGTCCCCCGTGAGCGCAACGAGGCACCCCGGGCGCTCGAACGTGCGGTTCGGCAGCCGCGCCCGCTCGACGTGCGGCTTTCCCGTCGGCCTTGACGGCCGGCGACTGGCAAGGAGGGGCGACCGACGGACGTCGCATCGGGACGCGTACCTGACGTTGCCGGCCGGCCGATGTCCTCCCCGCAGCCGCGCGACCGGCTGGGTCGCCGGATGCATGACCTGCGCATCTCCGTCACCGATCGGTGCAACTTCCGCTGCACGTACTGCATGCCGAGCGAGATCTTCGGGCGCGACTACGCGTTCCTGCCCCGCGCCGAGATCCTGACGTTCGAGGAGATCGCCCGGCTGACCCGCATCTTCGTGGGCCTCGGCGTCCGGAAGCTCCGCATCACCGGCGGCGAACCGCTCGTGCGCAAGGATCTGCCCGACCTGGTGCGGCAGCTGGCCGGGATACCCGGCGTGGAGGACATCGCGCTGACCACCAACGGCGCGCTCCTCGCCGCGCTGGCCCCCGCCCTGCACGACGCGGGCCTGCGACGCGTCACGGTCAGCCTGGACTCGCTGGACGATGCGATCTTCGGGGCCATGAACGGGGTGAACTTCCCGGTCGCGCGGGTGCTGTCGGGGATCGAGGCCGCGCGGCGGATCGGCCTCGCACCGGTCAAGGTCAACATGGTCGTGAAGCGCGGCGTGAACGAGGCGAGCGTGCTGCCGATGGCGCGGTACGCGCGCGACCACGGCCTGATCCTCCGGCTGATCGAGTTCATGGACGTGGGGCAGTCCAACGGGTGGCGCATGCAGGACGTGGTGCCCGCGGCCGAGCTGGTCGGGATGATCGACGCGGCCCATCCCCTGGAGCCGCTTCCCCCGTCCTACCCCGGGGAGGTGGCCACGCGCTGGCGGTACCGCGACGGCGCGGGCGAGGTGGGGGTGATCGCCTCGGTGAGCCAGCCGTTCTGCGGCGCATGCACGCGCGCCCGGCTCTCCGCGAAGGGCGAGCTCTACACCTGCCTGTTCGCGGCGGCCGGCCTGGACCTGCGGGCGCTGGTGCGCGGCGGCGCCACCGACGACGAGATCGAGGCGGTGATCGCGGGGCGCTGGGAGCGGCGGGCGGACCGGTACTCCGAGCTGCGCTCGGCCGAGACGGTCGGGCTGCGACACGTCGAGATGTTCGCGATCGGCGGCTGATCCACTGCGCGGGCCTCATCGAGCCGCCGGCGGCCTCAGTCCGTGCAGCGAAGCCCCGCGGCCGGCACGGTGCGGTCCAGCAGGTACCCGTCGACCGCGTTGCGCACACACGCGCTGACGAGGTAGCCCGTGTGCCCTTCGCCCACCCGGGTGACCAGCACGGCGGACGTGAGCTGCCGGGCCACGGATTCGGCCCAGGCGTACGGCGTGGCGGGGTCGCCCGTCGAGCCCACCAGCACGATCGGCGGCGCGCCGGGCGCGCTCACCGGCGCCGGGACCCGCTCGGGCGGCGTGGGCCAGTACGCGCACTCGACGTCGTTGAAGGCGAGGAGCCGGCCCACGCGGGGCGCCACCCGGGTGAAGCTCGTGGCCATGGCGCTGTAGGCGGCCGGGTCGCGCGGGGCCGGCCAGTCCAGGCAGGTGACCGCGTCGTACGCGTCGACCAGGTTCGAGTAGGAGCCGTCCGGGTTGCGCCCCCGGAGCGGATCGCCCAGGAGAAGCAGCAGGCTCCCGTCCCCGTCGCGGGCCATCGCGAGCGCGTCCGCCAGGACGGGCCAGGCAGCCTGCACGTAGAGCGACTGGGTCACCGCCTGCCACGCCTGGGTGGGGCCCACCGGCTCCCGGTCGCCGAGTCGCGTGGTGGGCACGGGATGCCGGTCGATTTCTCGCATCAGCGCGTCGAAGGCGGCAGCGGCGTGGCCGCCTGAGTGGAAGGGGCAGGAGGTGTCCGCCGAGCACTGGGCGAGGAAGCGGTCCAGGGCGCCCTCGAAGGCGACGGCCTGGTCACGGCGGAACGTCTCGAGACCCAGGCTCGGGTCGACCACGCCGTCCAGCACCATCGCCCGCACATGGGCCGGGAAGAGCGAGGCGTAGTCCTCGCCGATCATCGAGCCGTACGAGAAGCCGACGTAGGTGAGTTGCGCATCCCCCAGCGCCGCCCGGATCTGGTCCAGGTCGCGGGCGACGTCCTCGGTCGAGAGATGGGGCAGGAGGGCCGCGTTGCGCTCCCCGCACTGCTCGGCGAAAGCCCGGGAGCCGTCGAGCAGGTTCGTCAGCTCGGCGGGCGTGTCGGCGGTGGCGTCCTCGGGGATGAAGTGGTCCAGGTTCTCCTCGCAGCGGATGGGGGTGCTGGCGCCCACGCCCCGCGGGTCGAACCCCACGATGTCGAACCGGGCGCGCAGTGCGGCTGGGAAGACCGACGCGGCTCCCTGCCGCACGAAATCGACGCCGCTCTCGCCGGGACCGCCGGGGTTCACCACCAGGGAGCCGATCCGCTCCGCCGGGTCCGTGGCGGGCAGGCGGATGAGCGAGAGCCGCACCGTCGGCCCGGTCGGCGCCGCGTAGTCGAGCGGCACGTCCACGATCCCGCACTGGAACCCGCCGCCGCAGTCGCTCCACGCGATGGGCCCCTGCGGTGCCAGGGTGGGGGCGGGGGAGGGTGTCGGGGCCGGCGAGGCGACCGCCGAGGGGACGGCCGGCACGAGGGGCGTCGGGGTCGGCACGGCAGAGGCCCCGCACGCGCCGGCGACCAGGGCAAGGGTGATGGCCAGCGTGATGACGACCGGACGGGCGGTCCGGCTGTGGCGGCCCATCGGAGGACTGTACGGGATCGGCCGGCGCACGGCCATCCCCGGCGAGACGCGCGCAACGGGCGTGCGGGCACGGCGCGGGTGGCGCAGGATCGTGACCGCGCGGAGGCGGCCCGGAGCGGCGCACGACCGGGGTCGCCGGGGGCCGGAGGCGGCCGCCGTGCGCGGCGTGGCCGGGTCCCCGGCCCCTGGGAGTGGCCGGACCGACTGGAGGGGAGCGATGACACCGGCGGCCTTCGCGATCGTGGGCACGGGCTGGCGCAGCCGCTTCTACCTGCGGGTCGCCCGCGCGCTGCCCGAACGCTTCCGCGTGACGGGCATCTTCACGCGCGACCCGGCGCGGCGAACCCTGGAGCCCGAGTGGTCGGCGCCGACCCGCGGGAGCCTGGACGAGCTGCTCGCCGACCGGCCGTCGTTCGTGGTCGTGTCGGTCCCCTGGTCGGTCACCCCGGGGCTGCTCCGCGAGCTCGCCGATCGCCGCATGCCGGTCCTCGCGGAGACGCCGCCGGCCCCCGACCTCGACGGCCTGGAGGCGCTCGGCGACCTCTTCCGCCGCGACGCGCCCATCCAGGTCGCGGAGCAGTACCAGTTCCAGCCCATGCTCGCGGCGCAGCTCTCGCTCGTCGCCTCTGGACGGCTGGGGAGCGTGAGCGAGGTACAGGAGTCGGTCGCCCACGCCTACCACGGCATCGACCTGCTGCGTCGCTTCCTGGGCACGGGGCTGGGACCCGCGACGATCACCGCCCGCCGGTTCCGCTCGCCGATCGTGGCGGGACCGGACCGGAGCGGGCCGCCCGTCCACGAGGTGGTGGCGACGACCGAGCAGACGCTGGCGTGGCTGGACTTCGACGGGCGCCTGGGCGTCCACGACTTCGTGGACGACCAGTACTTCTCGTGGATCCGCGGCCGTCGCCTGCTGGTCCGGGGCGAGCGGGGCGAGATCGACGGCTCCACCGTGCGGCTCCTGCTCGACGCGCGCACCCCGGTCGAGATGGAGCTGGTGCGCCGGGACACCGGCCGGGGCGGCAACCTGGAGGGGCTGCACCACGTCGGGGTCACGATGGGTGCCGAGTGGCTGTACCGGAACCCGTTCGTCCCGGCACGCCTGACCGACGACGAGATCGCGGTCGCCACCTGCCTGGACCGGATGGTCGCCTACGTCGGCGGCGGCGAGGGTTTCTGCAGCCTGGCGGAGGGCGCCCACGATCACTACCTGGCACTGATGGTCGCGCAGGCGGCCGACGGGCCTGGCACGGTGAACGCGCCAGGCCTTTCCTGGATCCGCAGGACCTGAGCAGGGACGCGACCTGCGGGGCCCGAGGTCAGGGTCCGAGGCCGGCGCCCGAGGCCGGGGTCCGAGGCCGGCGCCCGAGGCCGGGGCCTCCCGGCCCCCTGTCGTACCATTCACGCTCCGGAATCCGCCGCAGTTCGCCGCCCTCGTCCGTCCTGGAGGCCAGGTGTCCCCGATGTCCCCCGAGACCGCCGTCCACGAGGGTGATGCCCGGCACGGTCCGGACACGCGTCCGATCGCCGGAGCGGTCGACGCACGCTCGCATCTCGACGCCGCGGTGGCCGAGGTGCGTGCCCGGCGGGACGCATGGGTGGCCACGCCGGTCCCGGAGCGGCTCCGCCTGCTGGAGCAGCTCGTGCGGGACGTGGCATCGGTCGCCGACGAGTGGGTCGCGGCCTGTGTCGCGGCCGAGGGCCTGGACCCCACGCGTCCCGAGGCGGGCGAGGAGGCGCTGGTCGGGCCGTACTTCGTGATCCGGAACCTGCGGCTGCTCCAGCGCTCGCTGGCGGACATTGCCCGGTTCGGGCGGCCTCGCATCCCGGGACGGATCGTCACCCGTGCGGACGGTCGCGTCACCGCCGGCGTCTTTCCCGGGACGGTGCTGGACCGGCTCCTCTATCCCGGGATCCGCGCCGAGGTCTGGATGGCGCCGGGGGTCACCGAGGCCGGCCTGCCGGCGACGCAGGCGCGCGCGTACCGGGACCCGCATCCCGGGCGGGTCTGCGTGGTGCTGGGCGGCGGGAACGTCTCGTCGATCGCACCGATGGACGTCCTCTACAAGCTGTTCGTCGAGGACGAGGTCGTCGTGCTGAAGACGCACCCGGTCAATGCGTACCTCGCCCCGATCCTGGAGCGCGGGTTCCGGGCGCTCGTGGATGCCGGCGTCCTGCGGATCGTGCGGGGCGGGGCCGGGGAGGGCGCCTACCTGTGCCAGCACCCGGACGTGGACGAGATCCACGTCACCGGCTCGGATCGCACGTACGAGGCGATCGTCTTCGGGCCCGGGGAGGATGGCCGCGCCCGTCGGGACCGCGGGGAGCGGGTCATCGCGAAGCGTGTCACCGCCGAGCTCGGCAACGTGAGCCCCGTCATCGTGGTGCCCGGGCGCTGGAGCGGCGCCGACCTGGAGCGGCAGGCCGAGAACGTGGCCACCATGCTCACCAACAACGCCGGTTTCAACTGCAACGCGGCGCGCGTCCTGGTCACCAGCCGGGACTGGGCGCAGCGCGACGCGTTCCTGCGGGCCGTGGGTCGCCACCTGGACCGGATCCGGCCCCGCCTCGCCTGGTACCCGGGCGCGCCGGAGCGGTACGACACGTTCATCCGGTGGCACCCGGACGCCCGGCTGTCGGGCCTCCGCGAGCGGGGCCCGGCGGGCGAGCGGCTGCCCTGGGCGCTCATCGCGGGCGTCGACGCGGACGACACCGACGACGTCTGCTTCACGAGCGAGGCCTTCTGCGGGGTGTTCGCCGAGACGGCGCTGCCGGCTCCCGACGCCGCGACGTTCCTGGACCGCGCGGTGGCGTTCGCGAACGGCACACTCTGGGGCACCCTCAACGCGACGATCCTGGTGGACCCGGCCACCGGGCGCGAGCCGGGTGTGGCGGCGGCACTCGACCGGGCGGTGGAGGCGCTCCGCTACGGCACGGTGGCGATCAACGGGTGGGCGGCCCTGGGCTACGGCCTTGTGGTCACGCCATGGGGCGCGTACCCGGGCGCCGACCCGTCGGACATCCAGTCCGGGGTCGGCTTCGTCCACGACACGCTGATGCTCTCGCGGGCCGAGAAGACCGTGCTCCGCGCGCCCTTCCGTCCGATCCCCAAACCGGTCTGGTTCGCCGGCCACCGGACCACGCACCGGCTGGCCCCCCGGCTGGCCCGGTTCGAGGCTGCCGGCGGCATGGCGGCGCTGGCGATGCTGCCCCCGATCCTGGCGCTCGCGCTGCTGGGCTGACCCGCCGTGGCCCGACGCGGCACGGCAGAAGCGAGGGGCGGGGGACGATGCGCGGCAGCGATCAGGGTGCTGCGGAACGGCGTGGTGGTGTCGCGGCCGGTATGGCGGGGCGCTACGATGGCCCCGCCGGCGCGAGCCGGCGAGGGAGGACAGCGCGGAATCGGAGGTCGGCATGCCCGGGTTCACGCCCTTCACGTCGAACTACTCGGACCTCTCCGACGCGAACGGGTACCAGTTCGAGTTCCGCTGCGACGTCTGCGGGAGCGGCTATCGCAGCGAGTTCATCCGGTCCCAGCTCGGCACGGCAGGGACGATCCTGTCCGGCGCGTCGGGCATCCTCGGAGGCCTGTGGGGCGCCAGCCGCGCGGCCGACACGGCCCGCGACGTCGTCGACCGGGGCGCTCGCGACGATGCCCTGAAGAAGGCCTCGAACGAGGTCATGAAGCTGTTCACGCGGTGCCCGCGCTGCAGCAAGTGGGTCGATGAGACCTGCTGGAACGACCAGCGCAACCTGTGCGTGGGCTGCGCACCCAAGCTGGCGGGCGAGATGGAGGCGGAACGGGCCGCCGTCGAGCGCGACCAGATGCGCGAGGCGATGCGGGCGGAGACCATCTTCTCCGGCGACACCAGTGCACGGCAGACGGTCTGCCCGGGCTGCGGCCGGCCGGTCGGGTCGGAGAAGTTCTGCGCGAACTGCGGCACGCCGCTCGGGACCGCGCACTGCACACAGTGCGGCGCGGAGCTCGCAACGGGGGCGCGCTTCTGCGGCAACTGCGGCGCGAAGGTCGGCTGACCGACCCTGCCGCCCGGCCCGGCGCCGCCGGCGGGTGGGTCATGGCCGCGACGTCGCAGCGCCGGGTCGTCGCAGCGCCGTCACACCGCCGGCGTCAGCCCACCAGGGCTCCGCAATCCAGGCAGAACCGGGCCCCCGGGGGCAGCGCGGAGCCGCATGACGCGCACCGGCTCGCGCCGGCGACCGCGGGTGTGGCGGGCGTGGTGCCCCCCGCCGACGACGCCGGCCCCGCCGCGGGCACGGGTCCAGGTGCCGCTGCGTCAGCGGAGCGCGGTCCCGCCGTCGACGCCGTCTCACCGGCCCGGAGGCTGCGGCCGCACCTGGGGCAGACCACCCACGCCGGATCCTCGATCACGGCCCGGCAGTCGGGGCAGCGTCCGGGCGCGAATGGGTCGGACGTGCCGCAGTAGGGGCACGCGGCGACGTCGCGCGTGATGAACTGCCCGCAGTGCGGGCACGGGTGCTTGTACTGCGGCATCCGCGTCCTCCCTCTCGCCACGTACCGTTCCCTGT
>JAJYGO010000295.1 GCA_021785115.1 Chloroflexota bacterium
TTCCGACTCACGAGCACACCCTACACGCTCCCCCTGACGTGGAGGTGGCCGGATTCCTCGCTGGCGTTCGGAGCCCTAGCGATCGAGACTTACAAGAGTTCTCGACACAGGGGGGGGCATGCGGGGTCCAGCCATTTTGGCGCGAACGATGTCCGTCCCTGCCCAGCGGGGTGCCTCGGCCGCGCGCTGGCAGTACCACTCCCGAAGCGATCGCCACTCCAAGGTCGCCTGCTGGACGATGCTCTTCGACCTTCTCCTCGAGTGCGACGTGATCCGCAAGCGGGCAGCGGAAGGGAAGCTGGGGTTTCGCATCAACCACGAGATGGTCGGGAAGATCAACAAGACCCTCGATCTGGTGGTGACCGTCGTCCAGCCGCCCCGGCCCGAGGCCAAGCGCCGCTCATTCGCCGACCTGGTTGATGTCTACGAGATCGTCCTGGAACCCGCTGACCGCGCCCTGCTCAAGAATCTCCCGCTGGTCGAGGAGGACCTCCGTGACGACGTCTTCGAGGTCGCGATCGCCATGGAGGCCAAGGCCTGCATGACGGAGCACTCGAAGTCCCTGCCGCGCCTCCACGCCGAGATCCTGGCCACCGGCTACCTGGCCAAGAAGGCCGCCCCGCACTGCATCTCGGTCTCCTACTCGTTGGTCAACGCGGCCTCCACCTTCAAGACGCCCAGCGGCGACGGTCGCCAGACGAACAAGCACGACCAGCCCGAGGACGCCGAGAAGGTCGTCGAGATGCTCAGCACGGCCCTCCCGATGGTCACCGAGACGCCGCAGTACGGCTTCGACGCTATCGGCGTCACGGTCATCGAGTGCCGGAACGACGGGTCCCCAGTGACCGTGGTGAGTGCGTCGCCGGCGCCAAAGACGAGCGACCACGTGCACTACGAGCGGATGATCCGGCTGGTGTGCTCGTCGTATCGGAGCCGTTTCTAACGCCCCCTAGAACACCGAATGGGTTGAAAGGGATCTCATCACGCGGCCTTGCGCTGGATGGCTTCCAAGTTCTGGATGGCCGAGGCGCGGCGTAGGTCGAAGAGGTTCCGTCGGACGCCGCGGTGGCGAACTCCCGCTGGCTGCGGTCGCACGACTCGAAGTCGGCGACGAGCTTCGTCCAGCGCTGTTTGTCCTGGTCGGCCATGACGCCCTCCGTTGTGAGCGGATGAGCATCAGGCCGGACGATCGGCCTCGCCAGACGTCCGGCCCCGGTCGGTTACCCCCCTTCAGTCCTTCTTCGGTGGTGGTGCGGGCGGATCCCTCGCCGGCCCGGGCTTCATCGGCGGCGGGTCCGGCGGTCGCTGCCGCTGCGGGATCTGGTAGGTCGTGTTGACGCCGTCCCGGATCGACGTCACGGGGCTGAGGCGTCCTCCCCCCTTGCGTTCGCCAGCCATCGCAAGCCCCGTTCACTTCTTCGGCGAAGGCGGCTTCATCGGCGGCGGATCAGGCGGACGCTGCTGCTGCGGGATCTGGTACTCACGGTTTACCCCGCCCTTCTTGAGTGTCCCCTCGTCGATCCGCACTACGCGCTTGCTGTCGTCGGACATCCGCCCTCCTCGGGCTTCTGCGGTTGCGGGTTGAACGGAAACTCAATGTGCAGCGAGTCCCGCTTTCTCGACAAGTAGATCACCGGCATCTTGAACAGGTGCGTTCCGCTATCGAGATCGGAGACGCGGACCTGGTCGAGCAGGATCTCGCGGAAGTCGCCCCCCTCGGAGAACGCCTTCACGAATCCGGCGTATGTGACGTGGTTCTCGAAATCGCGGATGTTTACGTACTCGACCGAGGGGATGCCCTGGTTGAACGTGAACTCCCAGACGCCCTCGTCTCCAAACTTCCTCGTGACGCCAAGCCACTGCATGAACCGCATGAACCATTTCCGGTTCGACGCGGCCGACCACAGCACCGCCAGCACGGTCGCGAGCAGGCTCGCGAACAGGATGTCCTGCGGCCGCAACGTGCGGAGGTCGCCGGCGCCCGGCACCGCCGTGACGCCATTTAGCAGCGTCGGCCACGACCCGGACCAGAGACGGACAATGACGAAGTAGACGAGGTAGCTAGCGATGCCGAATCCGAAGGCGCGGATGACGGCGCTGAACTCTGAGCGCGGACGGGCGTTGGTGCAGAGCCGGTCCACGATGCTGGACCAGATCAGGCCAGGGACAAACACGACTGCGAGTTGGAATACGAACTCGGTCATGGAAGTGTGCGCCCGAGGTATGCCGCCGACGGGCGCCCGCGGATTCCCCTATCGCACACCCCTCTGACACTGACGCCGCGCCGGCGCGCATCTCGTCTGCCGGAGCCCTCGGCTACGCGGCGGGCGCCGGGAGCTCCGCCGCGCCTCCCGACGGCGTCCAGCGAAAGAACGCCGCGTCCGCCGCCACGTCGCGCGACGACGACGTCTTCGCCGCCGGCGGCGATGTAGACCTACCCAGCGGCGTCACTCCCCGGGTGATCGCGTTGCCGGAACGGGTGATCGGCATCGACCGGAATGGCCGATCGGCATGACCGGAATCCGCACGCTGCGCGCGGTGCCCTACGCCGCCTGGCTCACGGAGAGGTCCCATGACCCTGAACAGCGCCTGGCCCCTACGCTGCGATCGATCTGGGGAGCACGCAGGCCAAGTTCCTCCGCCACATCGGCGCCAACCGCCACCTCTCGCAGGCCCAGCTCGCCCGGGCTACGAGCACCGCCCCCACCCTGACCGGGCGAGTCCTCGAATCCCTCATCGGGCGCGGATGGGTTCGCCGGAGGCGCAGCCACGAAGATCGCCGCCCGTACGCCCTCGAACTCACGGCCGCGGGCAACCGCATGCGCGAAGGGTGGAGACTGCGCGCAACCGGGTGATCCAGCGCCTGGCGCGCGTGCTCGACGAGGACGACGTGAAGAACCTCGGGAAGATCGCCGCGAAGATCCTGGCGGCGTTCGGGCGAAATGACGGCCAGTGGACCCCGAGGCGCCGGGGGCGCTCGCCGCCGTGGCGAGCGTGCTCCTCGCGTGTGCGGCGCCCTCCCGGGGCCCCCCGTGCGGAGTCCTGCCGGCTCCCGAACCTGTTGCGCGATGGACTGCCGCGTCGCGCCGCCTTATCGTGTGTGGCATCGCGCCGCAGGGCGTGCTCGCGGCGGTGGGGGAACCAATGACCCGATCGACCGTCGTCACTCCGCTCCTTGCCGTCGCGCTCGTCGCCGCGGGCTGCGGCTCCTCATCGTCGGGGGGAACGAACACCTCGACGCCGAGCGCCTACGTCACCGCCGCGGACACGATCCAATCGACCTTGGCGCAGACCTGTTTCGGCTATCCCCCGGGCTTCTTCGCCGCGAATTTCAACTTTCCCATGGGGCAGCAGTACCAGGTGATCATCGACTCGGGAAAGGCGAGCTTCAACGCAACCGCCGCCGCCGCATGCATCTCCGCGCAGCAGACGGCCGGATGCTGGCAGGCTGCCCTCCCGGGGACGACCTGCACCGGCGTCTTCACCGGCTCCGTCACCGTCGGCGGGACCTGCATGTCGAGCGCCGAGTGCGTGAGCGGCTCCTACTGCACGCAGAACTCCGCCCCTGGCTATTGCGTCAGCGGCACGTGCCAACCGTTCGCCCTCCCCGGGCAGGCCTGCAACCCGGGCCGTTGCGCTCCGGGGCTGGGATGCTCCTCGGGAGTATGCGCCACGGTTCAGTACGTCGGCCTCGGACAGGCCTGCGACAACGTCGCGACCATCTGCAAGCAGGGTTACCGCTGCGACGCCGGCCTGTGCGTCGCACCGCTCGCCGCCGGCGACAGCTGCTCCGCCGGCGTCTGCGACTACGGCCTCGGCTGCGCACCGAACAACACCTGCCAGCCGTACGTCGGGCTCGGCGGCAGCTGCGACGCCAGCCATCCATGCGGCGATGCCATGACGTGCACGGGAGGGACGTGTGCCCTGGACTACGCCCAGCTCGGCGCGAGCTGCGCCTCGCTCCGTTGCCTCCCCGGCAACGTCTGCGACCCGGCCACGACGACCTGCGTCCCGGTCCTCGGCGCCGGGGCCCCCTGCACCTTCAACACGGCCTGCTGGAGCGGGAGCTGCACCGCGGGCAGCTGCACCTCGCCCATCTGCTCGCCCTGACGCCCTCCCGGCTCGATCGCGCGGCGCGCCAGTGCCCCTCCTCGGCCGCCGAGATCCCCCGCCCAGCGTGAACGCCAGGAGCGAGCCTCCGTGGTGGGCGTCATCGGCCTGCTCGGCCACTCGCCATCGCGCGGCCGCCGCGAGACCCGGGCGTACGCACTCGTCGGGCGGGAGCGGCGGCACCGGGATCCACAGCCGGGAGTGTTGACCGGGGGCGCCGGACACCATATGTTGTGGTCCGCGTTGGTGCTCCGGTCTCTGGATCGGAGCGAATAGGGAACCCGGTGAGACTCCGGGGCTGCCCCGCAGCGGTAAGCGAGAACGAACCCCGCCACCTGCACTGGCGCCCGATCGGGCCGGGAAGCGGCGGGCACTAGGAGCCGGATCCCCGGCGCGCTCGCGAGCCCGAAGACCTGCCAGCGCCCGTGTCCGAGCGGTTCCGGCGCGGCATGACCACACGCCTCGTGGGAGGGCGGGATGGTCCTCGGCGCGACCGCTGCCTGCGGCCGCGAGGCGCCGTGGTCCCTCCTCCTCAGCCCGCGTGACCACCCCGGAGGAGGGCTGCCGTGTTCCAGACCATCGAGAAGCGAGACGGACGGGTCGTCCCGTTCGACGCGCAGCGCATCACCGCCGCCATCGCCAAGGCCGGCCAGGCCACCGGCGAGTACGGGCCCGACGAGGCGCGGAGCCTGTGCACCAAGGTGCTCGCGGTGGCCTCGGCCACCTCGGCGGCGCCCCCGAAGGTGGAGCAGATCCAGGACATCGTCGAGGAGGTGCTCCTCGCCAGCCCGCACCGGCGCGCGGCGCGGGCCTACCTCATCTACCGCGAGCAACACCGGGCGATGCGGCAGGTGGCCGACTCCGCCAGCGTGGCGCTCATCGACGCCTACCTCGACCGCTCGGACTGGAAGGTGGCCGAGAACGCCAACATGGCCTTCAGCCTCCAGGGGCTCAACAACTACGTCGCCAGCCACGTCAGCTCGACCTACTGGCTGGAGCGGCTCTACCCGCCGGAGATCCGCGACGCCCACCGCTCGGGCGACCTCCACCTCCACGATCTCAACCTCCTGGCGGTCTACTGCGTCGGATGGGACCTGGCGGACCTGCTCACCGAGGGGTTCTGCGGCGTGGCCGGCAAGGCGCAGAGCGCGCCGGCCCGCCACTTCCGCACGGCGCTCGGGCAGATCGCCAACTTCTTCTACACGCTGCAGGGCGAGGCGGCGGGCGCCCAGGCGTTCTCCAGCCTCGACACCTACCTGGCGCCGTTCATCCGGGCCGACCAGCTCGACTACCCGGAGGTGCGGCAGGCGCTGCAGGAGTTCGTCTTCAACCTGAACGTGCCCACCCGCGTCGGCTTCCAGACCCCGTTCACCAACGTCACCCTCGATCTCGAGTGCCCGGCGCTCATGCGCGGCGAGCCGGTGATCATCGGCGGCGAGCGGCGGGAGGCGACCTACGGGGAGTTCCAGGCCGAGATGGACCTCTTCAACCGGGCCTTCCTCGAGGTCATGGCGGGCGGCGACGCGAAGGGGCGGGTCTTCTCCTTCCCCATCCCGACCTACAACATCACGCCCGGCTTCGACTACGACGACCCCCGGTTCGACCTGCTCTGGGAGGTCACCGCCCGCTACGGCCTGCCGTACTTCGCCAACTTCGTGAACTCGGACCTCTCGCCCGAGGACGCCCGCAGCATGTGCTGCCGGCTCCGGCTCGACACCCGCACCCTGGAGCGGCGCGGCGGCGGCCTCTTCGGCGCGGCCCCGCTCACCGGCTCGATCGGCGTGGTGACGGTCAACCTCCCGCGGCTCGCCCTGCTGGCCCGGGGCGAGGCCGACCTGTTCGACCGGCTCGACCGGGCCATGGACCTGGCGCGCGACAGCCTGGTGATCAAGCGCAAGGTGCTGGAGCGCTACACGGAGCAGGGGCTCTACCCCTACGTGCGCCACTACCTGCGCTCGATGAAGGAGCGGAGCGGCTGCTACTGGCGCAACCACTTCTCCACCATCGGGCTGGTGGGGCTCGCCGAGGCGGTCGAGAACCTCCTGGACCGACCCCTCGCCGGCGAGGAGGGGCGCGCGCTCGGGCTGCGGATCCTCGACCACATGCGCGCCAGGCTCGAGCGGTACCAGGTGGAGACCGGCACGCCCTTCAACCTGGAGGCCACGCCGGCGGAGGGGACGAGCTACCGGCTGGCCAGGCTCGACCAGGCCCGCTTCCCCGGCGCCCGCTTCGCCAACACCGGCGCGGTGCGGCAGGGGGCCGAGCCCTTCTACACCAACTCCTCGCAGCTCCCGGTGGACGCCAGCGCCGACGCCTTCGAGGTGCTCGACCACCAGGACGCCTTCCAGTCGCGCTACACCGGCGGGACGGTGCAGCACGTCTTCGTGGGCGAGGCGATCGGCGACCGGTCCACCGTGAAGCGGTTCGTGAAGCTGGTCTGCGCCCGCTACCGGCTGCCCTACTTCACGCTCACCCCGACCTTCTCCGTCTGCGGGGAGCACGGCTACCTGTCCGGCGAGCACCCGCGCTGCCCGCGCTGCGGCGCGGCGGCCGAGGTCTACTCGCGGGTCGTCGGCTACCTGCGCCCGGTCCAGCAGTGGAACCCGGGCAAGCAGGCCGAGTTCGGGCTGCGCCGCTCCCTCGCCCTGGAGCCATCGGCGCCGTGAGGTTCGCGGCGCTGCAGCCGTTCTCCATGGTGAACTGGCCGGGGCGCCTCGCCGCGGTCGCCTTCACCACCGGCTGCAACCTGCGCTGCCGCTACTGCCACAACCCGGCGCTCGCCACCGGCCGGGCCGAGGCGGGGATCACGGAGGAGGCGGTGATCGCGCACCTCCGGCGGAGGCGCGGCCAGCTCGACGGCCTGGTGGTGACGGGCGGGGAGCCGACCCTCCAGCCGGGCCTCGGCGCCTTCCTGGCCCGGGTGAGGCAGGAGGGGTTCCGGGTGAAGCTCGACACCAACGGGACGCGCCCCGCGCTGGTCGGCGCGCTGCTGGACGCCGGGCTCGTCGACTTCCTGGCCCTGGATCTCAAGACGGCGCCGGGCGCCGGAGCCTGGCTCACCGGCTGCCCGGGCCAGGCCGAGGCCGCTCGGCGCTGCCTTCGACTGGCCCTCGCCGCCGGCGTCGACCACGAGCTCCGCACCACGCTGGTCGCGCCGGTCCACGACCCGGCGGCGCTCCGGGCCATGGCCGAGGTGGCGCGAGGCGCCCGCCGATGGGCCTTCCAGCCCTTCAGGCCGGGCGGGCACCTCGACCAGGAGGCGCCGCTCTCGGTGCCCGACCGGAGCTGGGTGGAGGCGGCCGGAGCCGCCGCGCGCCTCGTCGGCGTGGAGCCGGTGCTCCGCTAGGCAGCCGGAGCGACCGGCGCGAGACCAGATCGCCATCGGCGCCATCGGCGCCATGTTGACAACCAGCGCGCCGTTTGTCATCACGTCTCCCATGCCGGCCAGGCTGACCGAGTCCCAGGCGGCGGCGCGCCGCACCCAGGTGCTCGAAGCCGCGCGCTGGTGCTTCCTCCACTTCGGCTTCTCGAAGACCTCCTTCGAGGACATCGCGAAGCGCGCCGGCATCTCGCGCACGCTGCTCTACCGGATCTTCGAGGACAAGGAGGACGCCTTCACCGCGGTCTTCGTGCGCTGGCTGGTGGCGCGACACCCCGAGGCGCGGAAGGCCGCGAGCGCCTCGGGCGACCCCCGCGAGCGCCTGCTGACCGTGTGCCGCGTCATGGTGCTCGAGCCCTGGGCCGACATGTCCGCGGCGCCCATGGGGTCGGAGTTCCTCGACGTCTGCGCCCGGATCGACCCCGAGATCGAGGCGCGCCATCGCGGGGTGGCGCTGCGTTGCGTGGAGGCGATCCTGGGAAGCCGGCCGGACGCCGAGGTCTTCTTGCTCGCCCTGGACGGCCTCCTGGCGGACCAGCCGAAGGTGCCCGTGCTCCAGCGCCGTCTCCGGATCCTGGCGGAGCGTTTCGTGCCGGCCCGGAGCGCCGGCCGTGGAGGGACCCGCCGATGAAGCTCGTCATCTTCGGTGCCACCGGCATGGTCGGCGCAGGGGTCCTGCGCGAGGCGCTCGCAGCCCGGGACGTGGAGGCCGTGCTGAGCGTCGGACGGCGCTCGTGCGGCGTGGCGCACCCCAAGCTCCGGGAGCTGCTCCTCTCCGAGCTGTTCGACTTCGCGGCCGTGGAGGACCAGCTCACCGGCCACGACGCCTGCATCTGGGCCGTGGGGATCAGCTCCGTGGGGCTCGACGAGGCGGCCTACGCCAAGGTCACGGAGGAGCTCACGCTGACCTGGGCTCGGGCCCTCCTGCGCCTCAACCCCGGGCTCTCCTTCTGCTACTGCTCCGCCTTGGGCGCCGGCGGCCGCTCGATGTGGGCGCGCGTGCGCCAGCGCGTGGAAGGCTCGCTCCGAGCGATGCCCTTCCGCCACGCCGGGGCCGTCAGGCCCGGCTTCATCCGGCCCGGGCCCGGCATCCGGAGCCGTACGCGCGCCTACCAGGCCGGGCTCGTCCTGCTCTCGCCGCTCTTCGTCTTCGTCCCCCTCCTCCTCCGCGCCCTCCCGGGCCTCTTCACCACCTCCGAGCGGCTCGGCCGCGCCATGCTCCGAGTCGTCGAAGGGCGCGCCGACCGGTTCATCCTCGAGTCCGCCGACATCAACCGGATCGGAGGGTGAAGCCGGCCCCGCGCGCGGCGCGGAGGCGGAGGGCTCCCTGAAGAAGGGGGGCGGTCGCGCGAGGTCAGGCCGGCCCGCGCCGGAGGATCCGCGCGGCGTCCCGCAGGCCCTCGGCGGCCGCGGCCAGCCTGGCGCGGTCGTCGATCCCGGCCGGCGCGCCCTCCAGGCGCTCCGCGGCGCGCTCCAGCTCCCGCGCGCGCTCCGCGCGCCGCTCCAGGTCCTCCCGGAGCTGGCCGAGGGCGATCGCGACCGGGCCTGGAGACCCCGCGACGCCCGCGCCCACCTCCCGCAGCGGCACGAGGCGCGCCAGGGCGCTGCCCAGGGCGAGGAGGTCGAGGGCACGGTCGGCGGCGCCCGCCAGCCGGCCGTCCAGCTCCGCCGCCAGGGCGGTCCGGACGGCCCGGTCCGCCACGGCGCCCCGCCAGCGGCGGGCCTCCCCCGCGGTCTCGCTGCCCGCGATCCTCCGGACGTCGCGGACCATCTCCCGGGCGAGCCGGCGGAGGCGACGCGGCGCCTCCTCGTGCGCCGCGTGGAAGAAGAGCGCCGCCACCAGGACGCCCGCGACGATGGCGAGCGCGCGGCTGGCCGTCGCGCCGGCGTCCCCGTGGAGGGTGAACGCCGGGGGCGTCGCCAGCAGGAAGACCATGTTGAAGTCGATCGCCGCCTTCGCCGTCCGGGGGCGCGCCATCGCCCACGCGCCCACGAGCAGGAACGGCGCGGCGAGGAGCGCCGCGCCCGCGGGGCTCCGCGCGAGCGGGAGGAGGAGCACGTAGGCGACGGCCGCCGCCCCGCCGCAGGCCGAACCGACCAGGACGTGGGTCACCCAGGTCCTCGCGCCCTCGTTGGCGGCGAACAGCGTGAGGAAGACCGACGCGGAGACCACCATCGTCAGGCCGTCCCGCCAGCCGGTGACCCACCAGATCGCGCCCACCGCGGCCATCCCGGCGGCCGCCTTCGCCGAGGCGGTGGCCGCCTCGCGGTGGTCGCCCAGGGATCTCGCCCCGGGGGCGTGCCGCGCGACGGCCGAGGCGACCGGCGGGGAGGCGGCGCGCCCGGTGGACGGTGCGTGAGGTCGCCAGCGCAGCGCGCCGGCCCGGATCCGGGCGACCAGGGGGTCGCCCCGCGCGGTGAGCGGGATGGGCTCCGGGGCGGAGCGGGCGTCGGGGAGGGAGGACGCGGCGCCCGGCGGCTGCCGCTCGGCCGCGACGCGGCTCTCGACGAGGAGCCCCAGCAGGACGCGGAGCGCGCGCCTCGTCCGCCGGCGCCGCCACCGGTTCATGAGGAAGCCCGGGAGCGCGCGGTCCGTCTCCTCCCCCAGGCGCCCGATCCTCGCCACCAGCTGGCGCTGCCGGTCGAGGAGCGGCCGGGAGATCCCGGACCTCGCCGCGTGCGCGAAGGCGAAGGCGTCGTCGCCGAGCCGGCGCAGCGCCGCGTCCAGGCTCGCCGGCGCGTCCCCGGGCGTGAAGAGCCCGGTGACCGCCGTCGACACCAGGACCCCCACGAGCGTGCAGAACACGCGGTCCGCGAAGATCCCGTGGACGGTGCCGCCGCCGGCGGAGGAGGGGAGCGCCAGCATGATGGCGGTGTAGCCGGCGAGGAGGACCCCGTAGGCGCGCGCCGGGCGCACGAACGCGGCCGCGCCCGCGCAGAGCGCGCCCCAGAGCGCGAGGCCGGCGACCAGCGGCACCAGCCGACCGGCGAAGAGCGCGAGCAGCCCGAACCCCACGGCGGCCCCGACCAGCGTCCCGGCGACCCGGAGGAGGCTCTTCTCGAGGAGGAGGCCCCGCGTCGGCTGGGCGACGAGCCAGACGGTCATCGCGGCCCAGTGGCCGTGGTGAAGGCCCAGGGCCGTGGCGGACAGCAGGGCGAGCTGCGCCGCGACGGTGGTCCGGACGGCGAACCCCGCCGACGCCCGCGCGCCCTCGACCCGCCACCGAGGCCACCGAGGCCACCGCCGCGAGGTGCTCGTGGGCGCTGTCGTTCGCGATGCGGGCAAGGGCACGGGTGCTCTTCGCGCGGGAGCCGCGCCGCGCCGAAGGCGGTGCGGGGCGCGCGCTCCATGGAATGTGCACCGGACCGGCCGAGGAGGCCAGGGCCTGGACACGTCGCCGGGAGCCTGCCCGGCGGCGAGCGCGAGCGACACCGCCGCCGGTCGCGCCGCTCCCGTCTGCCCGCCCGGACGCGCGCCCGGCCCCCGGGGTGCTCGACCGGCGCCCGCCCCAGACGGGGGCGCAGGGAATCCTTTCGCACCGCGGAGGCGCTCCTCTAGGATGCCGGCGAGAGCCGCCTCTTTCACCGGCGGAGGGAGAGACCATGATCCCGTCGAAGCCTCGCGCCGCCGCCGCGGCCTTCCTGATCGCCGCCGCCGGCTGTGGGTCCTCGTCGTCGGGCGGGATCGACACCTCGACCCCGGCCGCGTATGAGAGCGCGATCGTGCAGGTGCTCAATCAGTCCTTCAAGGATTGCTACGGGAGCATCGCCGACGTCTACTCCGCCTCCTCCGCCGCGGCCACCGCCGCGCAGGCGCAGGCGGAGATCGCCGCCCTCAAGGCCACCTTCGACCCCGCCGCCGCCGCCACCTGCATCTCCGGCCTCCAGGCGCAGGGCTGCTGGGCGATGGTGCTCCCGGTGCCCGCGGCCTGCCACCAGGTCTTCACGGGGACCGCCGGGGCCGGCGGCGTCTGCATCGGCGACGAGGAGTGCGCGACCGGGCTGCACTGCAGCGCCAGCTCGTCCCCCGGCGCCTGCTCCTCCGGGACCTGCGCCGCGTACGCGCTCCTCGGTCAGTCCTGCGCGTCGGCCGCGTGCACCCCGGGGACGACCTGCAACGCGAGCCGGGTCTGCGTGGCCATCCAGCTCGTCGGAGCCGGAGCCGCGTGCGACAACAACACCACCGTCTGCGATCGGGGGTTCTACTGCGCCTCCGGCGCGTGCGCGACGCTCCCGGCCCAGGGCGCGAGCTGCGCCACCTCCCACGTGTGCGCCGTCGGCCTCGGCTGCGCGGCGGACGGCACCTGCCAGCCCTTCTCGAAGCTCGGCGCGAGCTGCGGCGGCTCGAGCCAGGGCCCGTGCGGCCTCCCTCCCTTCTCGGGGATGGATTGCAGCGCCAGCAACGTCTGCACCGCCTTGGTCGCCGCGCAGGGGGGCAGCTGCTCGGCCTCCGTCCAGTGCGTCTCCGGGACCACCTGCGACGGGACCACGAACACCTGCGTCCCGTTGCTCGGCGCCGGCGCCGCCTGCACGGCCAACGCTCAGTGCTGGAGCAGGACCTGCTCCAGCGGCGCCTGCACCTCGCCCATCTGCGGTCCCTGAGCCGCGCCCGGCCCCCGGGGCGCTCGCGGACCGTCCCCCCCGTGGAGCGGCCGCGGGACCGGTGCACGCCGGCGCGGCGCCTCGCCGGCCCGCCCCCAGGTCGTGAAGCTTTCCTGGACGGCCCATCCGCATTCCGGCCGTTTCCAGCGCGAGCGCGGGCGCCTAGCTTCCCGGGTGCCCGGACCTCGCCAGGTGGCGTCGCCGGGGCCCCGCGGGGCAGGGAGCACGTCATGCAGCAGCGGAAGCTCGGCAGGAGCGGTCTGGAGGTCTCGGCCCTCGGGCTCGGGTGCATGGGGATGAGCTCGGCCTACGGCCCGCCGGCGGACCGGCAGGCGATGGTCCAGCTCATCCGCAAGGCCGTGGACCTCGGCGTCACGTTCTTCGACACCGCCGAGGCCTACGGCCCGTTCACCAACGAGGAGCTGCTCGGCGAGGCGCTGGCGCCGCACCGCGACGCCGTGGTGATCGCGACCAAGTTCGGGTTCCAGATCGACGCCAGCGGCCGTCGCCTGGGCGGCGTGGACAGCCGGCCGGATCACGTCCGGCAGGTGGTCGAGGCGTCGCTGCGCCGGCTCCGCACCGACCGCATCGACCTCCTCTACCAGCACCGGGTCGATCCGGCCGTGCCCATCGAGGACGTCGCCGGCGCCGTCCGGGATCTCATCGGCGAGGGCAAGGTGAGGCACCTCGGCCTCTCCGAGGCGAGCGCCGCGACCATCCGGCGCGCCCACGCGGTGCAGCCCGTCGCCGCCCTCCAGAGCGAGTACTCGCTCTGGATGCGGGAGCCCGAGGAGGAGATCCTGCCGGTCCTGGAGGCCCTCGGCATCGGCCTCGTCCCCTTCAGCCCGCTGGGGGCGGGCTTCCTCACCGGGAAGATCGACGACTCGACGACCTTCGACCCGACCGACTTCCGGAACCTCGTGCCCCGCTTCACGGCCGAGGCGCGCGCCGCCAACCGGGCCTTCGTGGAGCTCCTGGCGGCGGTGGCGGCCCGACTGCGCGCCACGCCCGCCCAGGTGGCCCTGGCCTGGCTGCTCGCGCAGCGACCGTGGATCGTCCCCATCCCGGGCACCACCCGGCTCCACCGCCTGGAGGAGAACCTCGGAGCGCTCGCCCTCGAGCTGGCCCCCGGCGACCTCCAGGAGATCCGGGCGGGCCTCGCCAACCTGGAGACCCACGGGGCGCGCCTCCCCGCGGCGATGCTCGAGATGACCGGGCTGTAGCACCGGGACGGAGAGGAGAGACGGGCATGAGGAAGCGGACGCTCGGGAGCCAGGGGCTGGAGGTCTCGGCCATCGGCCTCGGCTGCATGGGGATGAGCTTCTCCTACGGGCCGCCGCCGGACCGCCGGGAGATGATCGGGGTCATCCGGGCGGCGGTCGAGCGCGGCGTCACCTTCTTCGACACCGCCGAGGTCTACGGCCCCTTCACCAACGAGGAGCTGGTGGGCGAGGCCCTCGCCCCCTTCAAGGGGCAGGTCGTCATCGCCACCAAGTTCGGCTTCAAGCCCGACCCCGGCGGCGGCCCGCGCTGGGTGGCGCTCGACAGCCGCCCCGAGCACATCCGGGAGGTCGCCGAGGCGTCGCTGCGGCGGCTCCGGGTCGACCGCATCGACCTCTTCTACCAGCACCGGGTCGACCCGGCGGTGCCGATCGAGGAGGTGGCCGGCGCGGTGCAGGAGCTGATCCGCCAGGGCAAGGTCCAGCACTTCGGCCTCTCCGAGGCGGGCGCGGGGACCATCCGGCGCGCCCACGCGGTGCAGCCCGTCACCGCCCTCCAGAGCGAGTACTCGCTCTGGTGGCGCAAGCCCGAGGCGGAGGTGCTGCCCACGCTCGAGGAGCTCGGCATCGGCCTCGTCCCCTACAGCCCGCTCGGCAAGGGCTTCCTGACCGGGAAGATGGACGAGTCGACCCCCTTCGACGGCGGCGACTTCCGCAACCTGCTGCCCCGCTTCTCCCGGGAGGCCCGCAAGGCCAACCAGGCCATGGTGACCCTGCTCCAGGGGATCGCCGCGCGGAAGCGGGCGACGCCGGCCCAGATCGCGCTGGCCTGGCTGCTGGCCCGGAAGCCCTGGATCGTGCCGATCCCGGGCACCACCCGGCAGCACCGGCTGGAGGAGAACCTGGGCGCGGACGCCCTGGAGCTCACCCCGGAGGACCTCCGCGGCATCGACCGCGCCGCGGCGGAGATCCCGATCCAGGGCGCCCGCTATCCGGAGGCGCTCGAGAGGCTGACCGGGAGGTGACCGGGGCGCCCCGCGGGGCCCGGCAGCGGCACCGGCAGCGCGAGGGGAACGACGGGTCGGCGAACGACGCCGCGCACCACGTCGGGGAGCAGGCGTCGACGAGGAGCTCGCCATGCGCAACGCCATCGTCGTCGCTGGACCGGGGGCCGTCGGCCAGGCCGCCGCGAGGCGCGGCGGCCCGCGGGCCCGCGGGTGCGGGGAGGTCGCCTCCCGATGAGCCGCCCGTACGTGATCTGCCACATGGTCCCGTCCGTCGACGGACGGATCGTCACCTCCGGGTGGCGCGCCGCGCGCGGCCTGGCCGCGGAGTACGAGCGCACCGCCGCCACCTTCGGCGCCGACGGCTGGATCATCGGCCGGATCTCGATGGCGCCGTACGCGGGGCGCTCCCGGCTGCCGGCCAGGTCCCGGGGCCGGCCCCTCCCCAGGACCGACTTCGTGGCGAGGGCCGACGCCGCGTCGTACGCCATCGCCATCGACCCCCGCGGGAAGCTCCGGTGGGAGTCGGCTGCCATCGACGACGACCACGTCGTCACCATCCTCACCGAGCAGGTCACCGATCGCACCCTCCGGCTCCTCCGCGCGCGGGGGGTCTCCTACCTGTTCGGCGGGGAGCGGCGGATCGATCTCCCGACCGTGCTCGAGAAGCTCCGGGCCCGCCTCGGCATCCGCCGGCTGCTCCTCGAGGGCGGCGGGAAGATCAACGGCTCGTTCCTCGCCGCCGGCTGCATCGACGAGCTCAGCCTCCTCGTGGCGCCGGTGGCCGACGGCGGCGTCGGCACCCCGACCCTCTTCGACGCTCCCCGGGGCCGCGCCCCGGCCCGGACCCTGCGGCTGCTGTCCGTCGAGCGCCGCCCCGGCGACCTGCTCTGGATCCGGTACCGGGTGCGGCGGGGGCCGGGCGCGCCGGTGGCGGGGGCGGCCTCGATCGCGTAGAGGATCTCGCCGATGGCCTTCACCCCGCTCAACGCGCTGAACGCCTTCCTCGCCGTCGCCCGCCGCCGGAGCTTCGCGGGCGCCGCGCGGGAGCTGGGCGTCTCGACCTCCGCGCTGAGCCAGTCGGTCCGGCAGCTCGAGGCCCGCCTCGGCGTCACGCTGCTCACCCGGACGTCGCGGACCGTGGCGCTCACCGACACCGGGCGGCGCCTCCTCGAGCAGTCGGGGGCGGCCATCGACCAGGCGCTGGAGTCCCTCCGGACGGTGTCGGCCCGCCCCGGCGAGATCACCGGGCGGGTCCGGCTCTCGGTCCCCTCCCCGGCGGTGGAGCTCGTCCTGGCGCGGCTGCTGCCGCGCTTCGCCGAGCGGCACCCCGGGGTCGAGGTGGAGGTCCAGGTCGAGAACCGGTTCGTGAACATCGTCGCCGAGGGCGCCGACGCCGGCGTCCGTCTCTCCGAGGCCATCGAGCGCGACATGGTCCAGGTCCGGCTCACGCCGCCGGCGCGGTTCGTGGTGGCGGCCGCCCCCGCCTACCTCGCCCGGCGTGGCACCCCGAAGCGGCCCGAGGACCTCCTCCAGCACGCCTGCATCTCCATCCGCGGGTCCTTCGGCGGGGCGCGCTACGCGTGGGAGCTGGAGCGCGGGAAGCGGACCTGGCGCATCCCCGTCGAGGGGCCGGTCACCACGAACGATCCCGCGCTCATGGTCCAGCTCGCCCGGGCCGGCGTGGGGCTCCTCTACGCGATCGAGCACCAGATCGCCGACGACCTGCGCCAGGGGCGCCTGCGGGTCGTCCTCGAGCCCTACGCGGCGGCGGTGCCGGGCCTCTTCCTCTACTTCCCGAGCCGGGCGCAGGTCTCGCCGGCGCTCCGGGCCTTCGTGGACCTGGCCCGCGAGCTGGCCGGACCGGCGAAGGGTCGGGGCGGCTGAGCGGATCGTCCTCCGGGCCGGGCGAGTCGCGACCGCCCGCGGCAGCTCGTCGTCCGCAGGCCGCTGGAGCGGCGCCCGCCGGGCGGGTAGGTTCCTCCCGGTGCAGGACGTCCGCGCGATCCTCGACCTCGACCCCTTCGGCCACCTGGAGCTGGCGGCGCCGGTCTCGGTCTTCGAGGCCCGCTCGCTCGCCGAGGTCCGACCCGCCATCCGCGCGGCGGAGGCGGCCGCCGCGGGCGGCCGGTGGGTCGCCGGCATGGTCGCCTACGAGGCCGCGCCCGCGTTCGATCCGGCGTTCCGGGTCCTCGCGCCGGGACCCGGGCCGCTCGCCTGGTTCGGCGCCTTCGACCGCGGGGCCGACCCGGCCTCTCCCCCGCCCGGCGACGCCCGGCTCGAGGGGCTCGAGCCCGACTCCTCCGGCGCCGCCTTCGCCCGCGACGTCGAGGTGATCCGGGACGCCATCGGCCGGGGCGCCTCCTACCAGGTGAACCTGAGCGTGAGGCTCCGGGGGCGGTTCTCCGGCGATCCCGCCGCGCTCTACCGGCGCCTCCACGCCGCCCAGGGCGGACGGCGCAGCGTCTTCCTCGGGATGGGCAGCCGCGCGATCGCGTCGGCGTCGCCGGAGCTCTTCTTCGAGCGGGACGGCGATCGGCTCCGGGTCCGGCCGATGAAGGGCACGGCGCCCCGCGGGCGATTCGCGGAGGAGGACGATCGGATCGCGGCCGCGCTCGCCGCCTCCCCGAAGGAGCGCGCCGAGAACGTCATGATCGTCGACCTCATGCGGAACGACGTGGGGCGGGTGGCGCGCGTGGGAACGGTCCGCGTCACCGATCTGTGCGCCGTGGAGCGATACCGCACCGTCCACCAGATGACCTCCGCGGTGGAGGGGCGCCTGCGATCGGGCGCGACCCTCGAGGAGGTCTTCGCCGCCCTCTTCCCCTGCGGCTCGGTCACCGGCGCGCCCAAGGTGAGCGCGATGTCGCTCATCGCCGGGCTGGAGCGCAGCCCGCGCGGCCCGTATTGCGGCGCGGTCGGCGCGATCGCCCCGGGGGGCCGCGCCGCCTTCAACGTCGCGATCCGCACGCTCGATCTCGACCTCCGGAGCGGCGACGCCACCTACGGGGCGGGCGCCGGGATCACCTGGGCGTCGTCGGCCGCGGCGGAGTGGGCCGAGACGCTCGCCAAGGCGCGGATCCTGACCACCCCCTCCGCCCCGGGATTCGACCTCCTCGAGACGATGCGGATCGAGGGCGGCGGCTGTGCGCTCCTCCCCCGCCACCTCGCGCGCCTCGAGGCGTCCGCGCGCCACCTCGGCTTCGCGCTCGACTCCGCCGCGGCGCGGGGAGCGATCCTGGAGGCCGCGGCGGCGCTCGGCCCGGGGCCGCGGCGCCTCCGCCTCCTCCTCGGCGAGGCGGGCGGGATCCGGCTCGAGGTGGGCGACTGCCCCGAGGCCGCGCCCGCCCCGCTCCCGGTCGCGCTCGCGCGCACGCCCGTCTGCCCGGACGACCCGCTCGTCTTCCACAAGACGACCCGGCGCGGCCCGCTCGACGCCCGCCGCCGGGAGCGGCCGGACGTCTTCGACGTCATCCTCCAGAGCGAGTCGGGCGAGGTGACCGAGCTGACGATCGGGAACCTCGTCGCCGAGCTCGGCGGCGAGCTGGCGACGCCGCCCCGCGCCTCGGGGCTCCTCGCGGGGGTGTTCCGCGCCGACCTGCTCGCCCGCGGCGCGATCGTCGAGCGCACGCTGAGGGTGGCCGATCTCCGCCGCGCGCGACGCCTCTGGCTCGTGAACGCGCTCCGGGGGTGGGTCCCGATCCGCCTGGTCGGGTGACGGATGGCGTAGGCTCACGCCGCGCTCCCGCCCCGCGGGACGAGCTCCGGCCGGCGATGCGGCGGAGGGAGATCGAGCTGACATGACCACGAGTCCACGAGACCCCGGCGCCAGCGGCCCCGCCCGCATGCCCGTCCTCTTCGTCGGCCACGGCAACCCGATGAACGCGATCGAGGACAACGCCTGGAGCCGCGCCTTCCGCGAGGTCGCCCGGACGCTGCCTCGCCCGCGGGCGATCCTCGCCGTGTCGGCGCACTGGTACGTCGAGGGGACCTTCGCCACCGCGGACGAGCGCCCCCGGACCCTCCACGACTTCGGCGGCTTCCCCGCGGAGCTCTCCCGCGTCCAGTACCCGGCCCCCGGAGACCCGGCGCTCGCGCGGCGCGTGGTGGAGCTCGTCGGCGCGCGGCGGGCCTCCCTCGACGGCTCCTGGGGGCTCGATCACGGGACCTGGAGCGTGCTCGTGCACCTGCGCCCCGCCGCCGACGTCCCGGTGGTCCAGCTCAGCATCGACGGCCGGCTCGAGCCGGAGGAGCACCTCGCCATCGGCCGCGCGCTGGCCCCGCTGCGCGACGAGGGGGTGCTCGTGCTGGCCAGCGGCAACCTCGTCCACAACCTCGGGCACGCCTTCGGCGCCTGGCACCGCGGGGAGACGGAGGCGCCGGAGTGGGCCCGCGCGTTCGACGCCGGCGTCGCCCGCGCGCTGGAGCTGCACGAGGAGGGCCCGCTCCTCCGCGCCCTCTCGAGCGACGCCGGCCGCCTCGCGCACCCGACCCCCGATCACTTCCTGCCGATCCTGTACGCCGCCGGCGCGAGCAGGGCGGAGGACGCCGTCCGCTTCCCGATCGAGGGGTTCGACATGTCGTCGCTCTCCATGCGCTCGGTGCGGTTCGGCTGACCGCGCGCGCCAGGGGACCGCGCGCCCGGCGCGGCGGCGGGGGCGATCCCGGCGCGGCGGGGCTGGATCGTCGCCCCGGCTCCCGCTTGCGCCTATGATCGACCCCATGGCGCACACCGGGCCGACCGCCGCCGCCGGCTCGACGGGCCCGCCCCCCTCGGCGGCGGCATCCCCCCCCCGCCACGGCCTCCTCGAGGCGCTCCGCTACCTCGGGCCCGGCTTCTTCGTCACCGTCGGCTTCATCGACCCGGGCAACTGGGCGGCCAACATGGCCGCCGGCTCTCGCTTCGGCTACGCGCTCCTCTGGGTGGTGACCCTCTCGACGGTCCTGCTCGTCGTCGTCCAGCACAACGCCGCGCACCTCGGGATCGCGACCGGCCTCTGCCTGGCCGAGGCGGCGAGGGCCCACCTCCGCCCCGCCGCGGCGCGCCTCCTGCTCGGGAGCGCGGTGCTCGCCGTGATCGCGACCGCGCTCGCCGAGATCCTGGGCGCCGCCGTAGGGCTGGAGATGCTCACCGGGCTGCCGCACGCCGCCGGCGCGCTCCTGACGGCGGCGGTGGTCGCCGCCCTGCTGCTCGGGAACGGCTACGCCCGGCTCGAGCGGTGGATCATCGGCTTCGTCTCGCTGGTGGGGCTCGCCTTCCTCTTCGAGCTCGCCATCTCCGCCGTCGGCTGGCGCGGCGCGCTGCGCGGCCTGGCGGTGCCGGCGATCCCGGCCGGCGCGACGGCGCTCGTCGCCAGCATCCTCGGCGCGGTGGTGATGCCGCACGGCATCTTCCTCCACTCGGAGATCATCCAGAGCCGCGCCTGGCGGGAGGCCGGCGACGCGGTCGTCCAGCGGCGGCTCCGCTACGAGTTCCTCGACACGGCGGCGGCGATGGGGGTCGGGTGGGCGATCAACGGCGCGATGATCGTGGTCGCCGCCGCGGTCTTCTTCGCCCGCGGCGTGGCGGTCACCGAGCTGTCGCAGGCCGGCGAGGCCCTCGCGCCCCTGCTCGGGCGGGCGGCGTCGGTCGTCTTCGCGCTCGCCCTGGTCCTGGCCGGCGTCGCCTCCTCGATCACCGCGGCGATGGCCGGGGGGAGCATCGTCGCCGGCTGGGCCGGGAAGCCCTACGACGCCGGGGATCGCCACGCCCGCCTCGGGATCTGGCTCACCCTGGCCGGGGCGGTCGCGGCGGCGCTGGTCGTCCGGGATCCCTTCGCCGCCCTCATCTGGAGCCAGGTCGCCCTGAGCCTGCAGCTCCCCTGGACCATCCTCGCGCTCGGCGTC
>JAJYGO010000104.1 GCA_021785115.1 Chloroflexota bacterium
GCCGTCCCGGTTCCGGGCGGCGTGCTGCGGGAGCGCCTGGAGCTCACGAACGACGCCCGGAACGACATCCCGAGCACGATGGTCTGCACCGGGTACACCGCGGAGCAGTACCGCACGTACGCGGCAGAGCACCCTGAATGGGCGTTCCTCGCCGGCCTGCCCAGGCTGCGCAACGTGACCTGGGTCGACCTGCCGACGAGCCACTGGCCGATGTGGTCGCTTCCCCGCGAGCTCGCGACGATCATCGGCGGCGTGGCGGACGCTCACGGGAGCCGCGAGCGCTGACCGGCTGCCGCGCCGCGATGGCAGGAGGCCGCCGTGTGCACCGGCGGCCTCGGTGTGGACCAGGAGTGAACGCGGACAGGGTCAGGTGTGGCGTTTCACCAATGTGCGACTGAGAGTTCAAAGTCGCATTCGGGTCTGGCCGAGCCGGTCGGGCGTGCTCGACGGCTGCCACGCGCGGCAGACCCCGTCCGCCATCCGAGACCCGCACCGACTGCACGACGACACCGACGCTATCGCAGACGCCGCCCCAGAAGGGCAGCAGCCGACTGTCCATACTGCGTCCGTTCGTTTCAACAGTAGCGCCGGCGATGGTGGTCGGTCATGCACAGCGCGGTCCCCGAGCCTTGACGGCGTTGGCCTCTTTGTGCAAACTGCGGTGTAATGCCCGTGCAAAGTGCGGTGTGACGTAGGTGCAAACTGCGGCGCACCACCCGTACGAAGTGCGGCATGCCGGAGGGCGCGATGGACCAGGAGCCGCTTGACTACCTGCCGAGGCTTGCGGACGCCGAGCTGGCGACCGCGCTTCGCGCCTCGGGCGCGGTCCTGATCGAAGGGGCGCGCGGCTGCGGCAAGACGGAGACCGCCCTGCGGCAATCCGCGAGCCGGGTTCTCCTGGATGTCGACGATGCCGCGCGGGAGGCGGGTCTTCTCGATGCCTCGCTTCTCCTCGAGGGCGACCAACCTCGGCTCATCGACGAGTGGCAGCTCGTTCCTCATGTCTGGAACCAGGTCCGCCGTGCGGTCGACGCCTCCGGCGGCAGGCCGGGATCATTCATCCTCACGGGGTCCGCCGAGGCGCGTGAGGACCACACCCGCCACAGTGGCGCGCTGCGAATCCTGCGCCTCATGATGCGCCCGATGACGCTGGCCGAGATGGGTCGCAGCAGTGGCGACATCAGTCTCGATGCCCTGCTGCACGGCGGGCCGATTCGGGCCGGCGACCCAGGGCTCGACGTACATGACATCGCCGAGCTCGTGTCAATCGGAGGCTGGCCTGCCCTGCGCGGCCGGACCGTCAACGAGGCACTGACGATCCTCGGCGGCTACCTGCGTGAGACCGCACGCGTGGACCTCCGTCGCCTGAACGGACCACGTCACGACGCCGAGAACGTCCTCCGCACGCTCCGGTCTCTGGCGCGCCACGTCGCCACCCCCATCAAATCGCAGACGATCGCCAAGGACATCAGCGCCGGTGACGGCCCCATCGACCGAGAGACGGTGAAGTCGTACCTCGACGCCCTCACGCGCATCTACGTGCTCGAGGATCTTCCGGCTTGGGCCCCGACACTGCGCGCGAACGCTCGGGCTCGCACCTCCCCGAAGCGGCACCTCGTCGATCCCTCGCTCGCCGTCGCCGCAATGGGCACCGATCCTGACCGGCTGGTGTTCGAGGTGGACACGCTCGGTCCGCTGTTCGAGTCGGTGGTCGTCCGTGACCTTCGCGTCTACGCCCAGGCGATGGATGCCCAGGTGATGCACTACCTTGAGCCTCGCATCGAGGCCGACGCCATCGTCGAATGCCGCGATGGCCGATGGGCCGCCTTCGAGATGAAGCTCGGCCCAGCCGAGGTCGAAGAGGGCGCAGCATCCCTGCGGGCGCTCGCCGACAGGATGGTGGGGAGCCGCCAGGGCCCCGCCCAGTCCCTCAACGTAATCACGGGGTGGGGCTACGGGTACACGCGCCCGGACGGCATCAACGTGGTGCCTGTCGGGGCGCTCGCTCCTTAACGCGCTCCAAAGCGCAGCGCAACTCCTCGCTGGTCCCGTCTCCCATCCACGCTGCCCCCGTGAGGCGCGAGCCCTGGCGATCCATGATTCACCTCCCTTCTGGTCGTCTGTGGACGCTCGGGGGGCCGCCGATTTCTCGGCGGCCCCCGGAATGTCACTCTGAACTCGCGGTGACATTTGCGGTGAAATCAGCGGACACGTGCGTGAAATCACTTGGAATGTCACTTTGAACTTCTACATCAGCTGCAGCCGCTCGTGCTGCCGCAGTTGAGGCACTTGTAGCAGCTGCCGTTGCGCACCATGATCGAGCCGCAGTCGGCGCAGCTGGGCGCATCGGCCTGGGCCTGGAACGCCACGCGCTGCGTCCGGCTCCCGAGCTGCATCCCGATCGATCGCGCGGCGCCCGTCGACGGCGTCGCGTGCCCGTTCGAGCCGTTCTTCGGCCCTTCCCCAGCAGGCGATGCGGTGGCGTCCGCCGGGGCGGGAGCGCTCGCGGCAGGTGCGAGCGTCGACGCGCGGTCTGCCTCGGCAGCGCTCGTGCCTGCCTCGGCAGCGCCTGCGTCGGCAGCAGGTGCGCCGGGGGCGAGGGTGCCCGAGGGGCCCGAAACCGGGTGCGCCGGGCCCTCGCCTGCCGGGGCGGCATCCGTGGAAGCCGTGATCGAGTCGACGGACGCCGACGCCGGGGCGAGCGTCGCCGGGACGTCGTCCGCCTCTTCGCGCGATCGATCGAGGATCCCGAGCGCCTCGTGGTCCTCCTTCGGCAGGAAGCGGGAGCCCAGCCACCGGAAGATGTAGTCGACGATCGATTTCGCGATCGGGATCTCCGGGTTTCCGGTGAACCCGCTCGGCTCGAAGCGGACGTGGGCGAACTTGTTGACGAGGTCGCGGAGCGGCACGCCGTACTGCAGCGCGACGCTCACCGAGATCGCCATCGAGTCCATGAGGCCGGCGACCGTCGAGCCCTCCTTCGCCATCCGGATGAACATCTCGCCCGGCTGGCCGTCCGGGTAGCAGCCGACGGTGATGTAGCCCTCGTGGCCGGCGATCACGAACTTGTGGGTCACCGACTGCCGCTCCGACGGGAGCCGCCGTCGGTGGGGCTTCTTGGCCTCGGCCTGGGCGGTGACGAGCTGGCGCTCGAGCTCCGTGATCCGCGCCGCGAGCTCGGCCGTGGCCGCCGCAACGGCCTCCGACGCGACGACCTCGATGCCCTTCTCCCCGGCGTCCTTCTTCTTCCCGGTGCTGAGCGGCTGCGAGCGCTTCGAGTTGTCGCGGTAGATCGCGATCGCCTTGAGACCGAGCCGCCACCCCTCCAGGTAGACCTGCTCGATGTCGGCCGGCGTGGCCGCCTCGGGCATGTTGACGGTCTTGCTGATCGCGCCCGACAGGAACGGCTGGACGGCGGCCATCATCCGGATGTGGCCCATGTGGTGGATCGACCGCTCGCCGTTCACGGGCTTGAACGCGCAGTCGAACACCGACAGGTGCTCGGGCTTCAGCGCCGGCGCCCCCTCGATCGTCTCGTGCTCGTTGACGTAGCGGACGATGTCCTCGACCTGCCGCGAGTCGTACCCGAGCTTCCGCAGCGCGGCCGGAACCGTCTGGTTGACGATCTTGAGGAAGCCCTCGCCGACGAGCTTCTTGTACTTGACGAGCGCGATGTCCGGCTCGATTCCGGTCGTGTCGCAGTCCATCATGAACGCGATGGTGCCGGTGGGGGCGAGGAGCGTGACCTGCGCGTTCCGGTAGCCGTGGGCCTCCCCGAGCGCGAGCGTCTCGTCCCACAGATCTCGCGCCACCGCCTGCACGTCGGCCGGGACGGCGTCGGTCGCGATGTGCTGCGCCGCGTCGCGGTGCTTGCGGATGACCCGCAGGAACGGCTCGCGGTTCTTCTCGTACTCGACGAACGGGCCACCGTGGTCGCGCGCGATGACGGCCGACTGCCGGTACGCCTCGGCGGTCATGATCGAGGTCAGGGCGGCCGCGAAGGCCTGGCCCTCCGGCGAGTCGTACGCGAGACCGCGGCTCATGAGCAGCGCGCCGAGGTTCGCGTACCCGAGTCCGAGCGGCCGGAAGCGGTGGGAGTTCTCCTCGATCCTGGGCGTCGGATAGCTCGCGTAGTCGACGAGGATCTCCTGCGCCGTGATCGTCACGCGGCACGCGTAGCGGTACGCGTCGACGTCGAACTCGCCGTCCTCGCGGACGAACTTCATCAGGTTCAGCGAGGCGAGGTTGCAGCTCGTGTCGTTGATGAACGAGAACTCGCTGCAATTGTGGACGACGAGACCGTTCGCCACGAAATGATCGGTCGCCCGTTCGGTCAGGTCGAACACGAATTCCGTGCCGAGCGGT
>JAJYGO010000024.1 GCA_021785115.1 Chloroflexota bacterium
ACGTTGGAGATGTGGACCTCGACGAAGGGGATGGACACCCCGCTGAAGGCGTCGCGGATCGCTACGCTCGTGTGGGTGAACGCCCCCGGGTTGATGATCACGAAGGCCACGCCGTCCGCGCGGGCCTGGTGGATGCGATCCACGATCGCTCCCTCGTGATTGCTCTGGAAGAAGTCGATCTCCACGCCCAGGCTGCCCGCCAGGTCACGGAGCTCACGCTGAAGGTCGGCGAGCGTGCCGGAGCCGTAGATACCCGGCTCGCGCATTCCCAGCAGGTTGAGGTTCGGACCGTTCAGCACGAGAACCTTCACGGGATCCCTCCATGTCTTCGACGAGAGAACACCATTACCCGGGGCTTCGCCAACCGAAGCCCGGGTGAGTGCCAAAACTGGCCTCGTGACGACCGTTGGTCGCGCTGGCGTTCACCCACGCTGGTCCTCGAGCCGTGCGACGGCGTCCTCGGCGTACAACACGCCGTCGCCGAGCATCGCGTCGATGTCCGCCGCGGAGTAGCCCAGGCCTTCCGCCACGGCGCGGTTGTGTTGCCCGAGCAGCGGCGCCGCGCTGCGCGGGGACGTGTCGCAACCCGAGAACCTGAATGGAAGATTGGGCAGCGTGATCCTGCCAAGGACCGGATGCTCCTGCTGGACCAGCATCCCACGGGCGAGGACCTGCGGGTCGGCGATGACCTCGTCGATTCGCTGGACTCTGGCGCACGGCACGCGCGCGGCCTGGAGCGCCGCGATACACGTGTCCACGGATGGTTGCGCTCTTGCCCACTCTCGCACGATGGCCAGGATGGCGTCGTGATGCGCGTTTCGCCCGGCGAGCGTGTGGTAGCGGGTGTCTTCCGCCAGGTCCTGGCCACCCACTAGGAGGGCCAGGCGTTTCCACACGTCGTCGACCTGCGCCGCAACCACGAAGTGACCGTCCTGGCCGCTGAACACTCCGTAGAGCGTGGATTGCCGGAGATCGTGACCCGTCTGCGCCGGGATCTCGGAGCCACCGCTGAGCATGTAGCTCTGGATCGCGTATTCGTGGATCGAGACCATGGAATCGAGGAGCGCGACGTCGACGTGCTGGCCTCGCCCCGACGTCACCCGTCCCAACAGCGCGGCACAGACCGCGGCCACGCCGTGCATGCCGGCATACATGTCGGCCACCGCGATGCCGAACAGGGGTGGCGTCTCTCCAGGCGTTCCGAGCATCGCCATCGCCCCGCTCCTCGCCTCGACGATCAACCCGAACCCCGGCTGGTCGGCATCTGGTCCGGTGTGTCCATAGGCCGAGACGGAGCAGTACACGAGCCGGTTGTTGCGCTCCGACAGCCGCTCGTAGCCGAGTCCAAGCTTGTCGAGCGCCCCGGGTCGGTAGTTCTCCACGAACACGTCGGCGGTATCGATGAGCCGGTAGAGGAGGTCCAGGCCCCGCGGGTCCCCGGCGTCGACGCACACTCCCCGCTTGTCCATGTTCTGCTGCAGGTAGTAGCCGCTCTGCCCGTCGACGTGGAACGGATGCGTGCGACCCGCGTCCCCCGCCGGGGGTCGCTCCACCTTGATGACCTCCGCGCCCAAGGCGGCGAGACTGCGTGCAAGGAATGGACCGGCCAAGAAGTGGCTGTAATCGATGACCCGCACTCCTGCGAGGGGCCGTGGCTGGCTCATGTCGATCTCCGAGGCACCATCAGGCGGTGCTCACCCTTCTGGACGACCTCGCCCCGCTGGTTCACCAGTTCCGCCGCCACCACCACGATGCCCCAGCCCGGCCGACTCCGCGACGGTCGCATGTCCTGGACACGGAACCCGACGTGCACCTCGTCGCCGATCTTGATGGGCGCGACGAAATCCCAGGTCCAGCCCAGCGATATGCCCGGGCGGAAGCGATAGTCGCTCTGCGTCTTCAGCCCATCGGCGATTGCAAGTCCGAGCAGCCCGTGGGCAACTCGCGTGCGGAACGGCGTGCTCCGCGCGTAGTCCTCGTCGATGTGCAGCGGCGTGTGATCTCCGCTCACGTCCGCGTAGCTGTCGATGAGATCTGCTGTCACCAGTCGGGTCGGACTGACGCCTTCGTCCCCCACGCGCGCGTCGTCCCAGTACCGTTCGACAGTCATCGCCTCATGCCTCGGTACTGTGCCGGGGATCGATCGCCAGGACGAGCCCGACCGAGCCGCCGCTGGCCTGCATCAGTTCCAGTTCGAGACCGTCCGGCAGGCGCAGCCAGTTCCGCCCCTTCGGGAGAGCCTCGACGCCGAACGCCTCGGCTGCCTCCAGCGCGGCGTCGAGGTCCTCGCACATCACGCCGAGATGCACCAGCCGACCCTCCGGGCCGCTGAAGTCCGGTGCGCCAACGAGCTGCATCCCGCCGAGCGACCAGTACTGCCTCGGGTGGTCCGGCGGTCCGTCGTACTCGCGGGCGGCCATGCCGAGCACCTCCCGGAAGAACCGGATGTGCCAGTGGATGTCCCTGACCCGGATCGCCACGTGCTCGACGTAGGCGCGCGCCATGTCACTCCCCTCGCCGGCCCGGAAGGCCACGCTCGAGGCCCTTGATACAGGCGACCAGCACGCGGTTCACCGGGGTGGCCACGCCCCAGCGCTCACCGAGCCGAACGACCGCGCCGTTTACGAAATCGATCTCGGTCACCGAACCACCCTCGAGACTGGTGAGCATCGAGGCCTTGAAGTCCGCGGGCATGCCGTGCGCGGCGGTTATCCAGGCGTCCTCCGGCCGCGACGTGGACAACGGCACGCCGATCGCCTGCGCCACGGCCATCGCCTCGCTGACGGCGGCGATCGCCGTGGCCTCGATCTCCGGCACCTGGTACAGACGCCCGTACTCGAGACGGGTGATGGCACTGAGCGCCCCCGTCGCGACGTTGACCAGCAGCTTGTCCCACATGAGCGTTGTGATGTCAGCCCGTACCGTGGTGGCGAGGCCGGCCCGGTCGAACTCCGTGGCCATCGCCACCGCACGATCGCTGATGGAACCGTCGAGCTCGCCCAGATAGGTGTGCCGACCGCGAACACTCGCGAGCACTCGGGCGGGTCCCAGCATGATTCCGCCGACATAGGTGCGGCCTGCGAGCACGCGGTCGGTGCCCAGCAGGCGCGCCAGGATGTCCTCGCTGCCGAGCCCGTTTTGCAGAGTCAGCGCGACCGTCCGCTGGGCGAACAGGCAGCGGGTCGACTCGATCGCCGCCTCCGTGTCGAACGCCTTGACGACCACCACGACCACGTCGACCGCGCCGATCGCCCCCGCGTCGGTGGCTATCCGCACGCGGACGACTCGCTCGTGCTCGCCCTCGCGCATCAGGAGCCCGCTTGCGTTCATCGAAGCGGCGCGCTCCGCGGACCGACCGACGATCCACACGTCGCAACCGGCTTCGGTAAGCGCCGCGCCGATGGTGCAGCCTAGCGCCCCCGCGCCGAGCACGGCGATCCTCATGCCTGCACCTCCGCGTGACGGCACCCGCCCCGGCCAAGGTGTCCCTGGGGCCTGGCATCCCGAGACCAGGGACCGATCGGACGAATCAGTCGACGGCAGTTCCGTAGAACTCGCCGAACAGCTCCTGCTCGGAGGGACGGTCTTCGGGAATCGGGCGGCTCACCCACGTCACGTTCATGTAGTGCTTCAGGTGGATGTTCTCCGACGTCGCGTTCCCGCCCCACGTGCCGCAGCCAAGGCTCGACGTCATCGGCATGCCGTTCGTGAACGATCCGGCGTTCGCCTTCGATTGCGGCTGCCGCACCATGATGCGCGATACGGGCGCGACCCGGGCGAGTCGGTCTATTCGCTCGTCGTCGTGCGAGTAGATCCCGCATGAATGGCCCTTGCCGCCGACCTCGAAAAGCTGCTCGACCATCTGCAGCGCGTCGTCGAATGTGTCGTAGCGGAACAGCGACAGCACCACGCAGAGTTTCTCGCTCGAGAAGGGATGCTCGGGCCCGATGTGCTGCTCCTCGACGACGATGAACGAGCGGTCGGCCGGGACCGTGAAGCCCGCGAGCTCGCCGAGCCGCTGTGCCGAGACCGCGACGGTGTCTGGCAGACGGTGACCCTCGTCATCCCACAGCACACGCCGCAGTTGTGCCTTCTCGTCTGGCGTCGCCAGGTACCCTCCCTCCGCGACGAGCCGGTCGCGCAGCGCGTCGTAGATCGATGCCTGCACGAGGAGATTGCCATCGGCGGAGCAGCCGGACCCGTAGTCGGACGTCTTGCTGATCCGGGTGTTCGTCGCGGCCTGGTCGATCTCCGCCGTCTCGTCGATGATCACGGTCGAGTTGCCGCTGCCCACTCCGAACGCGGGCGTCCCGGAGCTGTAGGCCGCGCGGACCATGTCACGGCCTCCGGTGGCCTGCACGAGGTCACACGAGGACATCAGGTACTGAGCCGCAGGGATGCTTGGGCGTTCGATGACCTGCAGCAGATCGGCGGGCGCGCCCTCACGGGCAAGCACCTCCCGCATGATGCGGACGGTCTCGATCGTCGTCTTCCGGCTCCGGGGGTGCGGAGAGAAGATCACCGCGTCTCGGCATTTCACCGCGAAGAGGGCGACTCCGGCCGGTGTGAGCTCGGGGTTGGTCGTCGGAATGAGCGACGCGATGACTCCGACTGGCTTCGCGTACTTGACGATCCCGCGCTCGGGCAACTCCTCGATGACCCCGATGCTCTTCTCACGGAGCACGTCCCGCAGGATGCCCATGATCTTGAACCGTTTGGACACCCGGCTGACGGGATCGCCAAGACGACTCTCGGCGACGCTCATCTCCGCGAGACGAGTGAACGTCGTCTCATTCGCCACGGCCCAAGCCATCGCCCGACAGAGCCTGTCGACCTGTTCCTGGGTGGCGGACGCGAACCGCGCTGAAGCAGCCCGTGCGCACGCGACCAGTACGTCCACGTTCTCGCGCTCTTCCTGAGTGATCTCCCGCGTGGCCATGGCGCTCGTCTCTCTCCAATACGCGCTCTTCGTCAGCGACGCCGCCCCGGCCTCGGGGAACGCCGCGCTCGCGACTATCGGTCGTCGTCTTGGTCGTCTGGAGTCGTCCGCCCTGTCGTCGCCTGCCCCTGCTCCGGCGGCACGGGTGCGTCGCGCTCGAGCACCGCCAGCGCCTCCCGTGCCACGTCAAAGATCTGGTTCAGCGCCGACACGAGTCGCTCGCGCTCCGCTGCGCGCAGAAGGCGCTCGCCCCACCGCGAGAAACTCTGGTCAAGCAGTTCGAGGTCGATCGTCGCGGCGTTGACCAGGTTCGCGACGTCCTCCTCGTGGATGTACCGCACGCCGTCGCGCTCGATGCGGGCGTATGGGGCCTCCGCCAGCCACCTGCGCGAGTACGCGATGGGATCTTCCCCGGCCAACGACGGGAACGGGTAGTCCTCGTCGCCTGCCATCCACTCGATCCCCGCCTTCTCCTTCACTTTGCCTCCCATGAGGGTCCGAAGCGCCCACACCGTCCACCGGTCCAGCCGAGCGACATGTCGCTCACAGTCCGAGATAGATACGCCGGACCCGTGGATCGGACTGCAAATCCGCCGATGCCCCGGACAGGACGGTGCGCCCGTTCTCCAGGACGATGCATGTGTCCGCCACCGCGAAGGTGAGCTCCGCGTTCTGCTCGACGAGGAGGAGACCAACGCCCGTGGTCCTCAGCCGCGTGAGGACATCGGCGACCTCGTCCACCAGGACGGGCGCAAGGCCCATCGACGGCTCGTCCAGCACGATGAGCGTGGGCTGAGACATGAGCGCCCGCCCGATGGCCAACATCTGCTGCTCGCCACCGCTCAGGCCGCCCGCCAGCCCGCGCTGCCGAGCCTTCAGCTTCGGGAACAGCTCGTAGATGTCACCGAGTCGGCTCCGCACCTCCGCGTCCCAGCGCTTTCGGTATGCCCCCATCAGGAGGTTCTGCTCCACGGTCAGCCCAGCGAAGACGTGGCGCCCTTCAGGGACATATCCGATTCCCGCCCATACGACCTGGTGCGACCGTGCGCGCATCAGATCTTTCGTGCCATACGTCAGACGTCCAGTCCGCCTGGGCACGAGGTCGAACATCGCTTTCAGGATCGAGCTCTTGCCGGCGCCATTCGCACCAATGATCGCCACGGAACCGCCTGGCGGGACGGAGAACGAGACCTCGCGGACGGCCTGAACGGCGCCGTAGAAGACGGATAGCGAGTCGACCACGAGTGCATCGACGGGCGCGACCGACTCCAAAGGCGCGGTCGTGTCGGTCATGCGATGGACGCCGAGGGTGACGCCGCGGAGGTGGGTTCGCGCCGGACGCGGTCGCGGCGGCCGAGATACGCCTCGATGACGGCGGGGTCTTGGCTGACGCGTGCGGGTTCCGAGTCGATGAGCAACCGTCCGAAGTTGAGCACCGTCACGCGATCGCACAGGGACATGACGAGTGACATGTTGTGTTCGATGAGCACGACGCTGATCCCCGAGCGACGGACGTCCCGGATGACATTCGCGAGTTCACGCACCTCGTCCGCGTTCAGGCCGGCCGCCGGTTCATCGAGGAGCAACACGCGCGGGCGGCTCGCGAGGGCCCGTGCGATCTCGAGCCGACGCTGCACGCCGTAGGGCAGTTCCCCAGGGAGGCGGTCGATGACCGAAGCCAGGCCCAGGTCGCCCAGAATCTCCAGCGCCCGACGCTTCGACTCGCGATCACGCGCGACCACCCGCCACGGCACTACCACGTACTCCCATAGGTGCGTGGCATCGCGGTGCGCCAACGCGACCAGGGTGTTCTCGAGAACCGTGAGCGAGCGAAACAGGCGCACGTTCTGGAACGTGCGCGAGACACCCATGCGCGCGAGCTGGTCCGCACGGCGTCTTGCGACATCGGCTCCGAGCACCTCCACCGCTCCGCCGTCTGGCCGGTAAAGCCCAGTGAGCACGTTGAAGAGCGTCGTCTTGCCGGACCCGTTCGGCCCCACGATGCCGTGTATGGCGCCAGGCGCCACCGCAATCGAGACGTCGTCGAGGGCCCTCACGGCGCCGAAGCGTTTGCTCAGCCGTTGGACGCTGATGATGGGACCGTCGCGCACGGCGTCCTCGTTCCCCACGGGGATGCGGCCAGCGTATGGAGCCACGTGTACCGCCTCGGCTCGGTCGCTGGAGCGAGCGAGCCGCCAGGCTCGGATGACCAGGCCTGCGAGACCCATCGGGGCCGCCACGACGACCGCCACCTGGAGCACGCCGTACCCGAGCTGCGCGTAGTTCTGGAAGTTGATCAGCAGCGACTGCACGACGCTCAGCAGAATCGCGCCCGCCGCAGAGCCGTAGATGCTTTGCCGGCCGCCGATCATCACCATCGCGAGCAGCTCGAACATCACGAAGATGCTGAACGTGTCGGGACTGACGTACCCGATGAGGCCGGCATACAGGTTGCCGGCCAACCCGGCGAACAGCGCGCCGAGCGCGAATGCGGTAACGCGCGACGTTGCGACGTGGACACCGGTCGCCCCGGCCGCGACGTGGTCGTCGCGGATCGCCCGGAGCCGGAGCCCGAGCTCCGCGCCGCAGATGAACCCGGCGAACAGCAAGCCAAGGGCCAGGGCGGCCAGCAGCAGGAAGAAGTACCGATGGTCGGTGTCAAACGCGAACCCGAGTACTCCGGGAGCCGGGATGTTGGAAATGCCGGCTGCGCCGCCGAGCAACGGCGCGTTGGACACGAAGCTGCTGAATGCGATCGCCAGGCCGAGAGTCACGATCCCGAGGTAGTGGGACTGCATCCGCAGCGCGGGAAGCCCAAGCACGACGCCGGCCAGGAGCGTGAGCGCGATGCTCGCCGGCAGCGTCGTCCAGAAGTTCCAGTGGTACAGCGTCGTCAGGACGGCAGTCGAATACGCGCCGACTCCGAACAAGGCGATCTGGGCGAGGTTCGTCTGTCCTGCGATCCCCTGGGTCAGCGACAGGCCGACAGCGAGAATCGCGAAGACGATGGCGACGTTGAGCGCATGGATCTGGTAGCCATTGAGCCCCTCGGACCCCACCGTGGCGATTGCCAGGACGGCCACCCAGAGGAGCCAACGCGGCATCTTCATGCGCGGCTGATCGTCTGCTCACCGAAGATGCCGGTGGGCCGAAGCGTGATCAGCAGAGCGAACGTGACGAACGTCACGACCTCGCCATACCCCTGGAAGACGCCGGCCGCGAGCGAATCGATCAGGCCGATTGCCAGACCGCCCACGATCGCGCCTTGGATGCTGCCGAAGCCGCCGAGCATGGCGGCCGCGAAGGCCCTGATGCCGAGCGACACGCCAACGGTGGGTTCGACGTAGAGCAGCGGCGCGGCAAGGTTCCCGGCGACGGCCGCGAGGCCGGAACCGATCGCGAACGCCACGGCGTTCATGCGGCCCACGTCGATCCCCATCGCGGACGCCGCCTGGAAGTCCATGGCCGATGCCTGCATCGCGAGCCCCAGCTTTGTCCGCCCCAGAAACTGATACAGACCGATCGCGATGGCGCCCGCGGCCGCGAGCACGATCAGGTCGTAGGGCTGCACCAGAATCCCTGAGACATCTATCGGGGCCGCAGCGATGGGCATCCGAACGGCCTGACCGGCCGGACCCCACACGATGATCGCGACGCTCTCGAGGACGATCCCGAACCCGAGCGTCCCGATGAGCATGAGGTCGAGGTCCTTGTTCTCGAGCGGCCGGAGCACCCGCTCCATGCCGACACCCACGCCGGCCGTGAGGAGCGTGGCGACGACGAGGGCAACGACGAACGGCCAGTGCAGGCCGAGAATCATGCTCGTGCCGAGGTACGCGCCGAGCATCAGCACGTCGGCGTGGGCGAAGTTGACGAGCGCCATCGTGCGGTAGATCAGGCTGAAGCCCAGCGCCACCAACGCGTAAATGGCCCCGAACGTCAGACCCCCCACCACCGTCTGGACGAATACCTCCACGCCGGGCTCCGTCTAGCGACTCTCTGGACGAACGAGGCGAGACGGGCCGGCGCCGAGCGGACGGATCACAGATCGCGACGACCAGGGTTCCGCTCGGCGCCCGCGGATGTCGGGTCCTCCGACAGCCTGCCGCGGCCCTACTGCAGCGGCACCACCTGCCCGTTCTGGATCACGCCGAGCTGCGTCTGATGGACGCCGACGCCATTCGCGTCGAAGCTGAACGACCCGACGAGCCCGTCATACTTCGTGGCCCGGATCGCGTCCGCCAGCGCCTTGCCACCCTGGCCGTGGGTCTGCTTGAGCGCCATGATGACGATCTGAGCGCCGTCATAGGCCTTCGCCTGGTGCAGGTCCGGTTCGACGCCGTAGGCCTGCTTGATCTGTGCGGCGAACGCCTTGGTCTTGTCGTTGACGTTGTTACCGAGATACGGCGATGTCCCGATGCAGCCGTTCGCATTGGCGCCCGCGGTCTGCAGGAACGGGACGGAGAAGATGGGCGCGCCTCCGATGATCTGCGCGTTCAGGCCCAGGCTCTTCGCCTGATTCACGATCAGGCCGCTCTCGACCTCTTCGGCTCCGATGAACAGCGCATCGGGATTCCCCTGCCGGATCGACGTGAGGGCGGCGCTGAAGTCCTTCTGATCGGGGGTGACGACCTGGTCGGAAACCGGAGTGACGCCGAGTCCCTTGAGTGCGGCCAGGAACGCGTCGTGCTCGCTCTTGCCGTACGAGTCGTTGTTGGTGATCATCGCGATGTTCTTGAATCCCTTGGTCTTGACGGCGTAGTTCGCGAGCGTCTGGTCGAACGCGCTGCTCGTCGGCGTGTTGAGGAACATGAAGGGATCGTGGAGGTTGGCGAGCGCGTCCGCCTGACCGGACGTGATCATCGGGATCTGCGCCTTCTCGAGGATTGGCGCGATCGCCAGCGAGTCCGTGGACTCGGCCGTGCCAAAGACGAACACGTAGCCGCCGCTCACGACGGCCTGCGCGACGTTCGTGGAGGTCGTCGGATCACCCTTGTCGTCGAAGACCTGCAGCTGAATCTGCCGACCGTCGATGCCGCCGGCCTGGTTCGCCGCATTCACCGCCAGCTTCACGCCCTGGACTTCGTCGACGCCGAGTGAGCTGAGCTGGCCGCTCTGCGCGTCGATGATCGCGATCTTGATCGGGCTGCCCCCGCCGGCGGACGCGGCCGCGGCCGCGTTCGTGGGACTCGCGGGCGAGCCGCCTGGCGACGAACTGCACGCCGCGATGAGTGCCATCACGGCCCACGCGACGACGACGTAGCCGCTCTTCCGCCACGTACCGGTGCGATGCATCTCGCGCCCTCCTCCTCAGTTGAGACAACCCCAGTCCACACTAACGGAACCGGGGGCGAAGCCGGCCGGGCATTCGCAGTCCCCGATGAGCCGATGCCCGTCGCCTGCACGCGCGAGGAGATGTAGGCGGTACCCCTTGATACGTCTCCGCGCGCACTCGTGGTTCGCCTATTCAGGCAGGGTCTCCGTCTGCGCTCACGACCTCCGCATTCCACTATTTGGGAACGACGCGTGAAAAGTGGGACGCTCCGCGCATGCTTGATCACGGCGCCACAAGTTGTCAAGGGTCTGTCTCGATCCGGCTTCCCCAGTCCGCCGCGCCTCCCAGGTTCGGTCCACGCCACCCCAGCCGTTCGCTCAGGCGGCGTGCCGCGTCCGTCACGCTGGGCCGCAACGACTCCAGTTTTTCAGAGGTGAGGCGGCTGGAAGGGCCGGAGAGGGAAAGCGCCGCCACCACCCGGCCCGCCCGGTCCCTGACGGGCACCGCGGCCGCCGCGAGCCCTTCCTCCCGCTCCGCCGTGGAGACCGACCACCCGCTGCGCCGGATCTCCTCGAGCTGTCGCTCGAGCGCCTGTGCCGACAAGGCACCCGGCGAGACCGGATCCGTCACGGCGAGCGCCAGCTCACGGTGCTGCAAGTCCGGACTCGCGTAGGCAAGAATGAGCTTGCCCGCGGCCCCCACCCGCAGGGGCAGCCGCCGCCCGACTGGCGTGATGTGCCGGAGCTCGAAGGTCCCCTCGACCGTCGCGGCGCAGACGCGACTGTTGCCGTCGCGCACGTAGAGCCGGACGCTCTCGCCCGTGCGGTCGCGGAGCTCCTCGAGAATGGGCCGCGACAGCTGGGCCAGGTCGAGCGATCGGGCCGCGACCTCGCCCCATTGCGCCAGGCGCGGGCCGGGCAGGTATGTCACCCCGTCCATCCGCGTCAGCAGACCGAGCGTCACGAGGTCGGTCAGCAGGCGGTGGATCGACGAGCGGGGTTCATCAAGCGCATGGGCGATGTCTGTCAGCGTCACGGGCCCGCTCGCACTGCAAACCCTGTCCACGATGCGCGTCGCGCGCTCGAGGACCGACATCGCGCACCACCTCCCTGTCCCTCTCTTGACACCGTCTTCCGGCCACGTCTATCGTTCCCGAATACACGAAGCATGTTCCACTATACGGGAATCCCATGGCGACCACAACCAGCAGCGGCGAGAATCAGGATCTGCGCCCGCCCCTATCTGGCGTCCGCGTGATCGAACTCGGAACCCTGATCGCGGGACCGTTCGCCGGTCGTCTGCTCGCGGATTACGGCGCGGACGTGATCAAGATCGAGCGACCCGGGCTTGGTGACCCGCTCCGTGAGTGGGGAAGGCCCGTGGATGGTCATGGAAGCCTGTGGTCTCTCGTTCAGGGCCGGGGCAAGCGCTCGGTCGCCCTCGACCTGCACCAACCGTCCGCTCAGGAGGAAGTGCGCAAGCTCGCGGCCAGCGCCGATGTCCTGATCGAGAACTTCCGACCCGGGCGGCTGGAAGCGTGGGGTCTGGGGCCGGAACGGTTGCACGAGGTCAACCCAGGTCTCGTCATCGTCCGGATCTCGGGCTTTGGCCAGACAGGCCCCCTGGCGGATCAGGCGTGCTTCGGCACGATCGGCGAAGCCGTCGGCGGGATGCGGTACCTGACGGGCGAGCCGGATCGGCCGCCGGCGCGTGTCGGCCTGAGCCTTGGCGATTCCATCGCCGCCCTGTACGCCGTGATCGGGACGCTCCTGGCGCTGCGGACGCGGGAGCGGAGCGGCGTGGGCCAAGTCGTCGACGTCGCGCTTGCAGAGAGCGTATTCAGCCTCCTCGAGGGCGTCCTCCCCGAGTACAGCTATCACGGTGTCGTGCGAGAACGGACGGGCAACATCGCCCACAACTCCGCCCCCACGAACATGTACCGTTGTGCCGACGGAGTCTACGTGGTCATCGGCGCCAACAGCACGCCGCTGTTCAAGACGCTCGCCGGCATCATCGGCCGGCCCGACCTGCGCGACGACCCCGAACTGCAGCGCAACCCAGGGCGGGTGCGCCGCGCGGACGAACTCGACGCGGCGATCGAGACGTGGACCGTGTCCAGACCGTCCGCCGATGTGCTTGCCACGCTCCGCCATGCGCGCGTTCCAGTCGGCCGCATCAACAGCATCGCGGACATCGTCGACGAGCCGCAGTTCCAAGCGCGAGACATGCTTGCGGCAGTCGAGGACGAGAGGCTGGAGCGCACCGTCCTGACGCCGGGTATCGTGCCGAAGCTGTCCCGGATGCCACCTTGGGTCCCGACGCTGGGCCGCGACGTGGGCCAGGACACCGCCGACGTGCTCGCCGAGATCGGGGAACAGCTGGAGAGGACGAGATGACGGCTACCGTGGCGGACCACGTGGCAGCATTCCTTGACGACCGGGGTGTCGACCTGGTCTTCGGATTGTGCGGGCACACCAACATCTCGCTGCTCGCGGCACTCGAGCGGCGTGGCCGGCCGCGATTCGTCACGGCGCGGCACGAGCAGGTGGCGGGTCACGCGGCGGACGGATATGCGCGGTCGGGAGGTCGCCCGGGCGTGCTGCTCACCCACGTAGGACCGGGCCTCACGAATGCGACCACCGCGGTCGCGACGGCCGCGTTCGACTCCGTGCCGTTGCTCGTCATCGCCGGAGACGTGCCGACCTATCTCGAGGGTCGGGGACCGCACCAGGAGATGAACCTGCGGCGCGACGCCGATCAGAAGAGCGTGTATGAGCCGTTCGTGAAGCGCGCATGGCGGACCACGAGGACGGACCAGCTCCCACGGACCCTCGCACGCGCCTGGGACACCATGCTCGCCGGCAGGCCAGGACCGGTCCTCGTCTCGATCCCGATGGACGTGCTGGCGGAACCGCTGGACGCCGATGTCTGGCCCGCGTCGGCGGTCGAACCGCCGACCATCACGGACGAGCTTGCCGAAGCCGTGGCGCTCGCGCTCGCGCACGCCCGGCGTCCGCTCTTCGTCGCAGGCGGAGGCACGCGGAACGCCACCCGCGAGGTCCGCCGCGTGGCAGAGGTCCTCGGGCTGCCAGTGGCGCACACGCTGATGGGCTCCGGCGTGTTGCCGCCGGACCACGAGCAACTGATCGGCATGATCGGGTTCTGGGGGAGCCCGGTCGCCAACAGGATGGCGACCGAAGCGGACGTCATTCTCGCCGTCGGGACGAGATTCCCCGAGACCGACGCGAGCAGCTGGGAGCCCGGGGTCACCTTCAGGATTCCACCGGCCCGCTTGATCCATATCGATATCGACCCATCGGAGCCCGGGCGCAACTATCCGGCGTCGATGGCCGCGGTCAGCGACGCCGGGATGGCACTCCGGCGAATCGCGGCAGCCGCCGGACGGCTCGAGCCCATCCATCACGGATTCGATTGGGCGCGCATCCAGCGCGAGCGCGTGGAGTTCCTCGAGGATTCGGCGACGAACAGGACGTCGGACGCCTATCCACTGCTGCCGGAGCGGATCCTGGCCGACGTCCGCCGCGTCGCGCCGCAGGCGATCCTCGTCACGGACGTGGGCTGGAACAAGAACGGCGTGGCACAGCAGTACCCGATCGATGACCCGTCGTCGTTTCTCACCCCGGGCGGCTTCTCGACGATGGGCTTCGGACCCGCCGCGGCGCTCGGAGTCGCCGCGGCCACGAAAGGCAGGCCCGTGATCGCGCTCGTTGGCGATGGCGCGTTCGGTTCCAATCCCAGCGTCGTCCCGACGGCGATCGAGATGGGCGTGGCTCCCGTCTGGGTCGTCATGAACAACTCCGCGTTCGGTACGATCGCCGGTCTCGAGCGCAAGCACTACGGCACGGGCTACGGCACCGAGTTCCGGCTCGACGGCGACCCGTACTCGCCGGACTTCGCGGCGTGGGCGAGGGCGTGTGGCGCAGCGGGGGCGCGGATCGAGCGGGCGGAGGAGTTGGCGGGGGCGCTCGAAGCCGCGATCGCGGGCGACCGTCCAGCGGTAATCGACGTGCCCATGCAGAACACGCCCGTACCGACGCCCGGCGCGTGGGACATCGAGCGGATCTACCAGATGGCGGCCGAATGACGGACGCTGTCCATCCCGCTCGGTCCGTAGGCCCAGCCGAGGCCGCCCGGCTCGGACGTTCCCGCATCGGCGGTACCGTCCTCGATGGAGGCGCCGAGCGAATGCAGTGCGCTCCCTTCGACACGTCACTCGCGGGCCCGGTGCTCGAGTCATCGGTGAGGGAGGTCGAGCCCGCGATGGCGGCCGCGCTCGTCGGTGCACAGCAAATGGCCGCGATGCCGCTCCACGTCCGCGTCGCGATCGTGGAACGCCTCGCCGCCCTTGTCGAGCGGGACGCGGAGCGGCTCGCGCTGACAATGACATGGCAGACGGGCAAGCCCCTTCGAGAAACGAGGCGGGAGACCGTGCGGGCGGCCGATACTCTGCGGGTTTCGGCGCGGGCCGCGGAGCTCCTCGCCGGCGAGCAGGTCCTTACCGACACCACCCCTGCAGGAGAGGGCCTATGGGCATATACCCACCGGCGCCCGGTCGGCGTGGTGGTGGCGATCACCCCGTTCAACGCGCCGCTGAACCTGCTGGCGCACAAGCTTGGCCCGGCCCTGATCGGGGGCAACGCCGTCGTCGTCAAACCGGCCTCGGCCGCTCCCGTGACTGCGGCGCAGCTCGTCGAGCTCGCACTTGAGGCCGGGGCGCCGCCCGAAGGGATCGGCCTCCTGATCGGATCCTCGGACGTCGCCCTGGCGCTCGTCTCGCACGAAGACGTGGCAGCGATCACGTTCACCGGGGGCCGTACCGCGGCTGAGGCGATCTGGCACGCGGCGCCGATGAAGAAGCTTGTCCTCGAGCTGGGCGGGAACAGCGCGAACGTGATCTTCGAGGACGCCGATCTCGCTGCGGCCGCCCGGGCATGTGTCAGGGGGGCGTACTCGAACAGCGGCCAGAGCTGCAACTCCGTGCAGCGGATCATCGCGCCCGCCTCCGTAGCGGGCGCTCTGGTCACCCTGCTGTCCGACCAGGTCCGCGCGCTGCGTGTCGGCGATCCCTTCGACCCGGACACGGACATCGGATCAATGGTGTCCGAGCATGAAGCCGCACGAGTGTGCGATTGGGTCGCCGAGGCCGTGCAGGCAGGGGCCGAGACTGTCGCAGGCGGCACGAGGTCCGGTGCCACGCTGCGCCCGACCCTGCTCACCGGCACGCATCCGGGGATGCGCGTCGTCGACGAGGAGATCTTCGGTCCTGTGGCAGTCGTGTTGACCTACGAGCACGACCACGAGGCCTACGCGCTCGCGAACCAGACGGCCTATGGCCTGCAGTTCGGCGTCTTCACGGGCTCGCTGGACCGAGCGCTGCGGGCGGCCGCGGAACTGGAGGCAGGGTCCATCCTGATCAACCGTTCGTCGAACTTCCGGCTGGATTCTTTCGTGTACGGAGGGGTGAAGAACTCGGGCATCGGCCGTGAGGACCCACGGTCGACACTCCGGGAACTGACCGAGGAGCACTTCGTCGTGTTCGGAGGACGGCCATGAGAGCGATCCACGAGGGCCGCGCAGCGGGTCGCGGCGCGGAGGCAGAGGCCTGGCGGTCGGCCATCACGGCGACTGACGAGGAGCGCATCTACATCCGTGGTCTCGCGCTCGACGCCGCGATCGGGCGCGAGACCTACGCGGGGATGGTCCTGCGGCTGTGGACGGGACGGGAACCGACGAACGACGACGCCGCCCTGTTCGACGCGTGTCTTGTGGCCGCCATCGACCACGGGCCGCTCGCGCCGTCGGCTCTGGTCGCTCGCACCGTCACGTCGACCGGGGCGCCACCCATGACGAGCCTGGCGGCCGGGATCACAGCATTCGGACCGCTGCACGGCGCCGCCGTGACAAGCGCCATGCGTCTCCTGGCGACACTTCCGGACGTCACCGACGCGGACGAATGGGGGAGCGCCGTGTTCGCCGGTGAACGTGCCGCCGGGCGTCGCATTCCGGGCGTCGGGCACCGGTGGCACTCGGTTGACCGCCGTGCCGAACGGCTGCTCCGGATGGTGACCGATCAGGGGCGTTCCGCCGCGCCCGTCGAACGCGTTCGCGCACTCGCGGTCGCGGTCGGTCGGCATGCCGGGCGATCCGTCGCGGTGAACATCGACGGCGCCCTCGCCGCGGCGCTCACCGCCCTGGGGCTCGATCCCGCCTACGGCGACTTCGCTTTCGCCCTGTCCCGGGCGGCGGGACTCTCGGCGCACATCGTTGAAGAGTCGCTCCGGCAACGACCCATGCGGCTCATCCTGCCGACGCTCGCCACGTACGACGGGCCGCCAACCGGACAGCAGGGTATGGGCGGAGACGCATCGTCGGCCGATCAGCCGACACCCGAGGAGCACGCGTGAGCGCGACCGTCATCTCCACGTGACGCGGGCCGCGCAGCAGCTACTCCGCCCCTTGGACGCGCATCGAGCAGCCGTCAGGCTCGGCGCGAACGAGCGTAACCCGTCATGCTTTGGCGAACATTGGAGCTGACAGCGTGAGCATCCGCATTGCCCTTTTCGGACACCCGCTCCACCAGTCGCTCTCGCCGGCGATGCAGGAGGCCGCAATGGCGGCCGCAGGGATCGACGGAAGGTATGAGCTGCACGACGTTCCGCCCGACGATCTCTCGCGTGCGCTCGATCGGGTCCGCGACGGCGAGTTCGCTGGATGCAACGTCACGATGCCGTACAAGGAGGCTGTCGTTCGCCTGCTGGACGGCCTCGACGAGGACGCGGCGACCATCCGCGCCGTGAACACCGTCACCCGCGAGGGGACGCGCCTCGTTGGGCACAACACGGACGCCTACGGGGTACAGCGCACGATTGACATCCTCATGGGCGGCCGCGAGCAGACCGCGCGCACGGCGGTCGTGATCGGTGCCGGCGGCACGGGTCGGTCCGCGACGTACGGTCTCATCCGGTCCGGGTTTGGCAGGGTCGTCGTGTACAACCGACACGTCGATCGGGCGAAGCGCCTGGCGGATGACCTCTCGGGAGTCTCGGCGACGACGCAGCTCGTTGCCAGACCCCTCGACGACCGCTCGCTCGGCGACGAGCTGACGCGCGCTGACCTGCTGCTGAACGCGAGCTCAGTCGGCCTGAACTCGGACGACTCGCCGGTCCCGGCATCGCTCTTGCCCTCGGGCCTTCGAGTGTTCGACGTCGTGTACAGCCCTCGGGACACGCGACTCCTGCGCGACGCTCGCGCAGCCGGTGCCGCCGAGACCGCCAACGGCGAGCCGATGGTCGTGCACCAGGGAGCGCGGGCGTTCGAGCTGTGGTTCGACAGGCCTGCTCCGGTGGACGAGATGGTGGTGGCCTTGACCCGCGCGATGGAGGCGCGCGCCGCCGCACCCGCCGTCAGCGGCGCATAGGTTCACCGTGGACGTGGTGCTGGTCGGCGCGGCGGGGAGCGGCACCCGGGCCGTCGCCCGGGACCTCGGTCGACGCCACGGCTGGGACCTCGTGGACGTGGACGCGGTGCTGGCCGCGCACGTCGGGGCGCCGGACACGACGACGGGCCCGTGGACGGTCGAGTCGGGTTCCCCGCGCGTGTTCATCGCCGATGGCGCCCTCACACGAACCCGGCTTCGCCACGAGCTGTACAGCGGGCGCCTGGTCGCCTGGCTCGACGCGCCGCCCACACGCCTCGTCGGCCGCCTTCGGGCCGCCCCTCCCCTGGCAACCCTGCCCGGCCCGGGGCCCCTGACCGCCCTCGGCGCCCACGAGGAGGCCATGGAGTGGTACTTCGGAGCCGGCGTGCGGCTCGATGCGACGCTCCCGACGAGCCGGCTGGCGGACGAGGTCGAGCGCCTCCTCAGGCAGGCGCAGCCGAGCGGCACTCTCGTCGCCCGCGCCGACACGGGGGTCGGGCTTCTGGAAATCGGGGACGACATCGTGGCTCGCGGGATTGCCGACGCACTCCTGCGTCTGCCCGGCGAGCGCGCCGCGATCCTGACCGAGCGCCGCGTCTGGGCTGATCTGGGCGACCGGATCGCGAGCGCGATGCGAGCCATCGACGCACGGTTCGACGTCGTCATCGTTCCGCCTGGGGAACGTGCGAAAACCCTCTCGTCGCAGTTCCGAACGCTCCGCGAACTCGCGAACCTTCGGCTCGCGCGGCGGGGGGCGATCGTCGCGGTCGGCGATGATCGAATCTGCGATGCGGCAACGTACACGGCAGGCGTCTACTTGCGCGGCGTCCCGCTCGTCACCGTGCCGACCACCACGCTCGGCCAGGTGGACCTCGCCATCGGCGGCAAAGGGTCGGTGAACCTCGACCTCGGTCGCAACCTCGTCGGCGTGTTCCATCAGCCCACGGGCATCGTCCTCGACGTGAACCTGCTGCGCGACGAGCCCTCGCGCGAGCGGCGCGCGGCGTTCGCTGAGGTCCTGAAGTACGCGTTGCTCGGAGATGCAGAGCTGTTCACGCTCATCGAGGCTGCGGCGAGCGACGCGCCATCGCGCTCCCCAATCGGCGAAGCGGATCTCCCGGAGATCGTCGAGCGGTGCGCGCTGGCCAAGCTGCGCACCGTCCTCGCCGACGAGCGCGACCTCGCCGGCCCGCGCGTCGCGCTGAACCTCGGCCATACGGTGAGTCACGCGCTCGAGGCGGCGATGGACTACCGCCTACTGCACGGCGAGGCAGTTGCCTACGGGTTGCGAACAGCCCTTGCGATCGGCGTCGAGGTCGGCATCACGCCGCCCGCGCTCGCCGAACGCGGCGTGACGGTGCTCGATCAGCTTCAGCTCGGGTGCGACCGCGTCGAGGTAGATGTCGAGGCGGTGATGACCCGAGTGGCCGCCGATAAGAAGCGACTACGCGGACGTACTCGCTGGGTGCTTGCGACAGGCTCGGGCGTCGCCATCCGCAGCGACATCCCCGATTCACTCGTTGGGCAGATCCTCGGCCGAGTCCTGCGGGGACAGACGGCCGACTGACCGTGGCGTCGACCGCGGGTCGGCTCGCGGCCGCCCGGCTTCGGACCGCGCTTCATCCGGCGCCGGGCGATCCTGCGCTGCCGCTCTTCATCGCCGCGCTCGCGCTCCGGCCGGCCATAATCGGCATCGGGCCCATCGCGGGCGCGATGGCCGCGGATCTCCGCGTGCCGCATGCGTTCGTCGCGCTGCTGGCGACGATACCTGTCGTGTGCATGGGCCTCTTCGCCCCGCTCGGGCCATACGTCGCCACTCGGCTTGGCGACAGGGCAGCCGTGGCACTCGGACTCCTTGTGATCGCCGTCGCGGGTGCGCTTCGCGGCGCAGCGGCATCCGCACTCGAGGTCGTGGCACTCACGGTCGCCGTCGGCGTGGCGACCGGGGCCACCGGCGCCCTTCCCGCATACGTCGGCAAGCTCCGCGCCGCATCGGATCGAACGACCATCGCAGCGGCGGCGTCCGCTACCGGGATCGTTGTCGGCGCCACCTTCGCGGCCGCCATCGCCGGCCCGATCGCCCTCGACCTCGGAGGGTGGCGCCCTGCCGTCTTGCTGATGGGGCTCGTCTGCATGGTGCCGGCGGCCGCCTGGCTCTTCCTGGTGCGCCCCGTGCCGCGCCGCGTTGACGAACGTCGCGGCTCCCATCCGCACGTTTGGCGTCGCCCGATCGCATGGACCCTTGCGCTGGCCTACGGGTTGCAGGGCATCGTCTATTGGGGGGCGAACGCGTGGCTCCCGGCCGCATTCGTCGAGCGTGGATGGTCGGCGGCGGATGCCGGAGGACTCATCGCGCTGCTCAACGGCGCGACGATCGTCGGCAACTTATCCGTCATTGCCCTGTCCGGGCGCCTG
>JAJYGO010000126.1 GCA_021785115.1 Chloroflexota bacterium
CCGACCGCCGCGTCCTGCGCGGCGCCGTCGGGGCGAACGCCGGGCCGGTCTGGCACGCGCCGGCCGATCAACTCACCGGGCGGCGAGTCGAGGTAGACGTGGGCGGCTCGGTTCGCCGCCGTCACTACCAGGTCGTCATCGAGCCGGACGATGCCGCTGCCGACGAGCCCGGTCAGGTACGCGAGGTCCTCGGCCTGCAGCCTCGCGCGCTGGTCGGCCCTGGCGTGACGGTCGACGAGGTCGCGTACCTGTGTTTCGAGCGGCTCGTCCCGGGATGCGCCCACGATCTCGCGAATCCGGTCCAGGGTGACCTCCCGGCTGATCGCGAGCCCCGCGACGAGCCCGAGCACGACGCCCGCGACCCCGATCGCGATCAGCTCCGGGTTCATGGCGATCGCGTGGGCCAGGCCGGCCGCGGACGCACCGGCGGGTCGGGCGTCGCCTGGCCGGGTGTGGCCGGCTGCGGGCCGGTCCGCCTCGGATCGCTCGCCGGATGCGCGTGGCTCACGGGCTCGGGCGCCGGAACACGTAGCCCACGCCGCGGACGGTGTGGAGGAACCGTGGCTCCGCCGAGTCCTCCTCGATCAGGCTCCGCAGCTGGTGCACGTGCACATCGACGGTCCGAGTCTCCCCCGCGAACTCGTAGCCCCAGACGCGATCGAGGAGTTGCTCGCGCGTGAAGACCTGGCCGGGGTGCCGCATCAGGAACGCGAGCAGGTCGAACGCCTTGGCCGTGACGGGCAGCGCGTCGCCGTCCCGCAGGAGCCGGTGCCCTGCGAGGTCGACCACCACGCGGTCGAGTCGTTGCTCGGCGGAGGGGAGGACAGGGGTTCCGGCGGCGGGCTCCACCGGCCCGGGCTGCAGGGTCAAGGCCGCGTCGATGGCGGGGGCCGGGGTCCCGGGCTGGGCCGCGGGTGCCCCGTCGGCCCCCGGTCGCGTGTCGGTGCGCCGCAGCAGCGCGCGGATGCGCGCCTGGAGCTCGCGCAGGCTGAACGGCTTGGTCAGGTAATCGTCCGCGCCCAGCTCAAGGCCGACCACCTTGTCGAGCTCGGAATCCTTCGCGGTCAGCATCAGGATCGGCACGTCCGACTGGCGGCGGATGGCGCTGCAGACGTCGAGCCCGGACAGCTCGGGCAGCATGATGTCGAGCACGACCAGGTCGGGCTGTTCCTCGGCAAACCGGGCGAGCGCCTCGCGGCCGTCCGCGGCGGTCACCACGCGGTACCCGTCGCGAACCAGGTTGTACTCGAGGGTCTCGCGGAGGATCGCCTCGTCGTCGACCACGAGCAGGGTGCGGGCCATGGCTCGATGGTAGCGCGACGTGTTCCCCCGGCCGTTCTGCGACGGCGAACCACCCGCCGCTGAGCGGCCCGACGGCGACGAGCGCGGGGCGACCGCTGCCGTCACCCGCCCGCGACGAGCTCCGGGAGGCGCTCCCGCCACGCGTCCCCGGCGCGCGCCACCGCCAGGATGGTCCCTTCACGGACGCCGGCCCGCGAGACCGACGCCGACGCCAGGGCGTAGCGGTCGAGAAACGCCTCCACGAGCGCGGCACCGCCCGGCAGGATCCTGGCTCGTCGTTCGGCAAGTGCGTCGGCCGGCTCCCCTTCCAGCATCTCGAACGCGGCCGCAAGGCGGTGCCGGTCGACTGTGCGGAGCACCCGGTCCTGCGACACCAGGCGGAGCAGGTTCTCGGCCGTGCCGCCAACCAGGATCGCCCGGGCGGGCGTCAGGTCCACGGCGCCCTGGACCCTCCGGTGCGCCTCGGCCCGCAGCTCCGCGATCTCCCCGGCCGCGGGCGGGTCGTGGCGGACGAAGGCCTCCGTCAGCCGTGCCGCGCCGATCCGCAGGCCGTGGGCCAGGGGCGGGCCGTTCGTTCGCGCCAGCACGTACTCGGACGAGCCACCGCCGATGTCGATCACGAGCGTGTCCGCTGCCGGCGCGCGGCCCCGCAGCACGCCGTACAGCGAGAGCAGCGCCTCCTCCTCGTGCGAGAGCAGGTGCAGCGGCCTTGACGTGGCCGCGCGGACGGCCGCGGCGGCAGCGTGGCCGTTCGCGGCCCGGCGGAGCGGCTCGGTCCCCACGAACGTGACGTCGCGCACGCCGAGCGAGGCGGCCGACGCCGCGAACCGCTGCAGCGTCGCGACGAGCTCCGCGAGCCGGTCATCGGGAACGAGCCCGTGGGCATCCACCGCCGAGCCCAGCTCCAGCAGTGCGCTCTCGTCGGCCAGCACGCGCAGACGGCCCGACACTACCCGCACGGCCGTCATGTGCACGCTGGTGCTGCCCACCGCGACCGCCGCACCCCGCACCCCCCGGACACCCGCCATCGCGCCTCCTCTGCGCACATCGTCCCAGATCGGTCGCACCCGCGCGTGGCGGCGTCGGTCGACGTCGCGTCGGGTAGGTGGCCCGCGCCGCCGGGGTGGCAGGGCACCGAATTTACCGCCGCGTTACGTGGCCCACACGGTCGATTGACCCGCGGGCGTCACAGTCGCCGCGTACTGAAGAGGAGGAGAACACGTGATCATCCACAACCGCGCCCGGTGGGGCGCCCTTGCGCTCGTGGCCACGCTCGCCTTCGGGGCGTGCTCCGCGGCCGCGACCCAGGCTCCTGCCACAGGCGCCGCGGCCGGTGCCGCGGGCGCCGCGGCCAGCGCGGGCGCCGTCGACTACAGCAACGTCACGCCGTCGACGACGATCGGCAAGAACGACAAGGCCGAGGTCACCGGTGCCGGCTCCACCGCCATCTACCCGTGGCTGAGCGCCGTCGCCCAGATCTACCAGCAGAAGGTCGCGCCCGGCGTGTCGGTGAACTACCAGGCCATCGGCTCCGGTGGCGGCATCGCCCAGTTCCAGGCCAAGACCGTTGACTTCGGGGCCTCGGACATCTACCTGAGTGACGCGCAGGAGCAGCAGATCGGCGTCCCGGTCCTCAACGTCCCGATGATCCACTGGGCCGCGGCGATGACCTACAACCTGCCCGGCGTCACCGGAGAGGTTCGGTTCAGCCCCGACACCATCGCCGGCATCTACCTGGGCAAGATCACCAACTGGAACGACCCGGCCCTGGCGGCCGACAACCCCGGCGTGACGCTCCCCAACCTGGGGATCACCGTGGCACACCGCAGCGATGGGTCCGGCACGACCATGAACTTCACGAGCTTCCTGTCCGACACGAACGCCGCCTGGAAGAGCCAGGTGGGCGCCGGCCTGTCGGTGAACTGGCCCGTCGGCGCCGGCGGCAAGGGCAGCGCCGGGGTGACCGCGCTGGTCAAGCAGACGCCGGGGGCCATCGGGTACGTCGAGCTCTCGTACGCGCTGCAGAACAACCTGCCCGTGGGGTTGGTCAAGAACGCCGCTGGCAACTTCATCAAGCCCACCCTCGCCTCGACCACGGACGCGGTGGCCGCGGCGGTGCCGAACGCCCCGGCCGACCTCCGGTTCCTCATCGTGAATCCGCCCGCCTCGCACCCCAACGCCTATCCGATCGGCGCCAGCACGTGGGTGCTCCTCTACAAGGATTACCCGGCCAGCAAGGCCACCGAGGTCAAGGCGATGATCGACTTCCTCTGGTGGGCGATCCACGACGGCCAGAACTACGCGGCGCAGGTCGACTACTCCGCCATGGCTCCCGACCTGGTGGCCAAGGTCGAGACCGTGCTCAAGAGCGTGACCGTCGGAGGGCAGCCGGTCCTGCCGTGACGGCCGGTGCGGGATGGCGCCGTCGTGTCATGATCGGCGCCATCCACGCTGAAGCCCAGGAGGTGCGCGGTTGAGCGCCCTGCCCGCGGAGACCGGACGAGTCCGGACCGCCCTCTCGCTGCACCGCCCCAGGTACGGCGAGCCCATCTTCCGGGGCGTCGTGATCGTCGCGTCGCTGGTGGTCCTGGGGATCGTGGCCGGCCTGGTGGTGGTGATCGCCAACGAGTCGGTCCTGGGCGCGGCGCACAACGGCGTGGCGTTCCTGTGGGGCCGCACCTGGGACCCGGTCCACAGCGTCTTCGGCGCGCTGCCGTTCATCTACGGCACGCTGCTCACCGCGATCGCGGCGCTGGTGCTCGCCATGCTGGTGGGCGTCGGCGTCGCGCTCTTCCTGGTGGAGCTGGCGCCGGGCTGGCTCGCCGGCCCGCTCGGCTTCATGGTGGAGATGCTGGCCGCCATCCCGAGCGTGGTCTACGGCCTGTGGGGGATCTTCATCCTGGCTCCCTGGCTGCGCGATTTCGTCGAGGTGCCGCTCCACGATGTCCTCGGCTGGCTCCCGTTCTTCAGCGGCAACCCGATCGGGATCGGCAACCTGGCCGCGATCGTGATCCTGACCATCATGGTCCTGCCCACGGTGGCGGCCGTCTCCCGCGACGTCGTGGCGGCCGTCCCCTCCTCCCAGCGCGAGGCCGCGCTGGCGCTCGGGGCGACGCGCTGGGAGACGATCCGCGTGGGGGTACTGCCGTATGCGCGCAGCGGGATCCTCGGCGCGGGCATCCTCGGGCTGGCCCGCGGAGTGGGCGAGACGATGGCCGTCACGATGGTGATCGGCAACGCGCCCACCATCTCGCTCTCCCTCCTGTCGCAGGGCTACACGATGGCCAGCGTGATCGCGAACGAGTTCACCGAGGCCACCACCGACCTCTATCGCAGCTCGCTGATCGAGATCGGGTTGCTGCTCCTGGTCATCACCCTGCTGATCAACGCGGCCGCCCGCCTGCTGGTCTGGCGGGTCGCCTACAGCGCGAGCTCGCGGAGCCTGCTGGCATGAGCGGGAGCGCGGTACCGATGCGCATCCCCGGCCGGAACCTCCGGCGGCGCCGGGCGACCGACCGGATCATGCGCGGACTCCTGGGTGTGGCCGCCATCGTCGCCTCCGTCCCCCTCGTGCTGGTGCTCGTCTACGTCCTTCTCCAGGGGCTGCCGGCGCTGAACCTCACGCTGGTCACCCAGTCACCCGTGCCCGCCGGCTTTCCCGGTGGGGGCGTGGCACCCGCGGTCCTGGGCACCCTGATCATGGTGGGCCTGGGGACGCTGATCGGGACGCCGGTCGCCGTCCTGGCGGGCATCTACATGCGCGAGTACGCCGGCGCGCGCGGCGCGACCGTGATCCGGTTCCTGGTGGACGTCCTGGCCGGCGTGCCGACCATCGCGATCGGACTCTTCGCCTACGGCCTGGTGGTGGTCCCGATGGGCTCGTTCAGCGGCCTCGCCGGCGCGATCGCGCTGGGAATCATCATCATCCCGATCGTGGCCCGCGTGACCGACGAGATGCTGGGGCTCGTCCCGGGATCGGTGCGCGAGGCGGCCTACGCGCTGGGCATCCCTCCCTGGAAGACGATCGTGCGGGTGGTCCTGCCGGCCGCGGCGACCGGCATCGTCACCGGGATCCTGCTCGGGGTGGCGCGCATCGCCGGAGAGACGGCTCCCCTGATCTTCACGGCCCTGGGCAACCAGCGCGTGACGGCGTCGCTCACCGAGCCGATGGACGCGCTGCCGCTCCGGATCTGGGTCTACGCCTCCGGCCCGTACGACACCTGGCACCAGCAGGCCTGGGCGGCCTCGCTCGTGCTGGTGCTCCTCGTCCTCACCTTCTCGATCCTGACGCGGTTCGTGCTGCGGCGCCGTTCCGCACGTCTCGCGTAGGCTCGACCGCACGTGGATCGTAGACTGATGAGCGTGATGACCGGAGAAACGACCACGCCCGCGACAGCCATCGAGCTGGCCGGCGCCTCCGACGCCGGCGCCTCCGGCCTGGCCCACGCAGTCGGCCAGGCCGGCACCTCCGCCCCGGCCGACTCGGTGCCGGCGCGCGGCATCGCCGTCGCGGAGCGCGAGGCTCTGGCGGTCGAGCATGCCGCCGTCGGCGTCGAGATCGACCACCTGCACGCCTACTTCGGTCAGCACCTGGTGTTGCGGGACATCACGCTCGCCGTGCCGCCGAACTCGGTCACCGCGATCATCGGGCCGTCAGGCTGCGGCAAGTCAACCTTGATCCGTTGCCTCAACCGGATGCACGAGGTGAACCCGGGCGCCAGGGTCCAGGGACAGATCCGCCTCGACGGCAGTGCCATCTACGCCCCGGGCGTCGACCCGGTCGTGGTCCGCCAGCGCATCGGGATGGTCTTCCAGCGCCCCAATCCGTTTCCCACCATGTCGATCTTCGACAACGTGGTGGCGGGGCTCAAGCTCGCGGGGATCAGGGATCGCGCACTGCTCGGGGAGGTCGCGGAACGGAGCCTGCGGCGGGCCGCGCTGTGGGACGAGGTGAAGGACAAGCTCCACGCAGCCGGTGGCGCCCTCTCGGGCGGGCAGCAGCAGCGGTTGTGCATCGCCCGGGCGATCGCGGTTGAGCCCGAGGTGGTCCTGATGGACGAGCCCGCCTCGGCGCTCGACCCCATGTCGACGCTCAAGATCGAGGAGCTCATCGACTCCCTGCGGACGAACTACACGATCGTGATCGTGACCCACAACATGCAGCAGGCGGCGCGCGTGAGCGACCGCACCGCGTTCCTGACGGTGAGCGACGACGGTGCCGGATACCTGGTCGAGGACGGCCCGACCCCGCAGATCTTCACCAACCCGCGGCGTCGGCTGACCGAGGACTACATCTCGGGCCGGTTCGGGTGAGGGAGGCACAGCCGTGACGGAACAGGGGCCCGCACGATCGCTCGTGCACGGCCACCGCGAGACGTACGATCGCGAGCTCGAGACGATCCAGGCCGAGATCGTCCGGATCGGGACCTACGTCGAGGAAGCCGTCCGCACCGCGACCGAGGCGATGCAGGCGCACGACGCGGACCTGGCGGCCCGCGTCATCGCCGACGACCGGCACATCAACGAGCTGCAGGAGAAGGTCTCCGAACTGATCACCACCACGATCGCGACGCAGCAGCCGGTGGCGCGCGACCTCCGGTACCTGCTCGCGCTGGACCGCGTGGCGCACGAGCTGGAGCGGATGGGCGATCACGCGGGGAGCGTGGCCAAGCAGGTCCGCAAGCTGGCCCAGCAGCCGCCCTTGCGCCGCTACGTGTTCCTGCCCCGGATGGGCGAGCTGGTCGCCGGCATGGCCCACGACATCATCGTGGCGCTGGTCGAGGTGGACGAGGTCCGGGCGCGCGCGGTGGCGAGCCGCGACGACGAGGTGGACCGGCTCTACCACGCGAGCTTCGACGTGGTGCTCGACCTGATGCGGGCGGACCCGGACAACGTGGACCGCGGGACCCGGATCCTCTTCGCGGCGCACTACCTCGAGCGGATCGGCGACCGCGTGACGAACATCGCGGAGGACGTGCTGTTCCTCGCGGGCGGCGTGGTGGAGGACCTGAACTAGCGGCCACGTGCCGGGGCCGGCGCGGCGACCCGGTACGCGCCCGGGCGCGTACCATCGGCCCCACCGGACCGTGATCCGCACATCGGGATCGCCAGCGTGAAGTCCGCCGAGATCGCTGTCCGGACCGGCCGGCGCCCGGGCCTGTTCGACCTGACCGACCAGTGCGCGCGCTTCGTCGCGGGGGAGGGCGGCCGCCTGGCGCTCGGTACATGGCAGTCGATCGCGCTGCTCGACACGAACGTCGACAACGACGCGCGAACGGTCCGGCTGAGCTTCGTGCGAGGCTGAGCGCCCGGCCGCAGGGCACGACCGCCGGTTATTGGGGCCGCTGGACCTCCGATCCTTCGGCCTCGCGAGGCGCGTCGGCGACGGGTGCGACCGGCGGCGCCGCGATCGGCGCGGCCGGCGGTGCGGGCGGGGCGGCTACCGGCGGCTGAGCGGGGGGCTGGAGCGAAATGGCATCACGCGTCTCGGTGGTCGCCTTGCGGAACTCCCGGATCGACTCCCCGAGGCTCTTGCCGACCTCGGGGAGCTTCCCCGGGCCGAGCACGATCAGCACGATGATCAGGAGAAGGATCAGGTGCCACGGCTGGATGGCTCCCATCAGAATTCCCTTCGCGCTACGGATGCCGGGCCTGTGCAGCCTAGCACTCGCCGCCTCCTCGCACGAGCGCGCTGTGGCAGCCTCACACTCCGCCGGGGCGCCCGGCAGGCCCCGGATTACACTTGTGTCGATCGCGGCCGGAGGCGGGAGTGATCGCGATCCGCGGCGGCGCCCGGCGCGCAGGGGTTGATCGCGGAGCGGCCGGCCGCCAGCTCGCAGCGGCACAGGACAGCGGAGGGACCGCGCGAGATGGCATCCGGCGACTGGTGGCGGCATGCGGTGATCTACCAGATCTACCCGCGCAGCTTCCAGGACTCGAACGACGACGGCATCGGCGATCTGCCCGGGATCACCAGCCGGCTGGATCACCTGAACGACGGGACGCCCGGCTCCCTGGGCGTCGACGCGATCTGGCTCTCGCCGTTCTACCCCTCGCCGATGGCCGACTTCGGCTACGACGTCTCGGACTACTGCAACGTCGCCCCCGAGTACGGCACGCTGGCCGACTTCGACGAGCTCCTTGCGCAGGCCCACCGGCGCGGCATCCGCGTGCTCGTCGACTTCGTCCCCAACCACACCTCCGACCGGCACCCGTGGTTCGAGGCGTCGCGCTCCAGCCGCCACGATCCCCACCGCGACTGGTACGTCTGGCGCGACCCGAAGCCGGACGGATCGCCGCCCAACAACTGGCGCAGCTACTTCCGGGCCGTGGGCGGGGCCTGGACGTTCGACCAGCGGACCGGCCAGTACTACCTCCATTCTTTCCTCCCCCAGCAGCCCGACCTGGACTGGTGGAACCCATCGGTCCGAGCGGCGATGCACGACGTGCTGCGCTTCTGGCTGGACCGCGGCGTGGACGGCTTCCGAATCGACGTCGCACACAAGATGGCCCGTGACCCCGAGCTGCTGGACAACCCGCCGGAGCTCGCGACGGGCGGGACGGCCCCCGTCCGGCGCCGGGACGAGGACTGGCCGGAGGTCCACGTGATCCTCCGCGAGTTCCGGAAGCTGCTCGACGGCTACCAGGACCGGATGGCGGTCGGCGAGGTCGGCATCTACGACCCGGCGCGCCTGGTGCGCTACTTCGGCCAGGCGCAGGACGAGCTCCAGCTGGCGTTCAACTTCGCGTTCCTGGTGCAGCCCTGGAGCGCGGAGGCGTTCCGCGCGTCGGTCGAGCGATACCAGGAGGTCCTGCCGGCCGGGGCCTGGCCCACCTACACGCTCTCGAACCACGACAACCCGCGGGCCCGTTCGCGCTACGCCGACGCCGACGACGCCGCGGCCATGCGCCGCGCCCGGGTCGCCGCGATGCTGCTGCTGACGCTGCGCGGCACGCCGTTCCTCTACTACGGCGAGGAGATCGGGCAGGCCGACGGCGAGGTGCCGGCGGACCGCGTCGTGGACCGGGACGGGCGGGACCCCGAGCGCACGCCCCTGCAGTGGGACGCCGGCCGGGGCGCCGGCTTCACCACGGGCGACCCGTGGCTGCCCATCGGATCGGAGGCGACGATCGTCAACGTCGCGGCCCAGCGGGACGACCCCCGCTCGATGCTGTCGCTGTACCGGCGGCTCATCTGGTTCCGCCGGCGGTCCGCGGCCCTGCGGGAAGGATCGTACCGGCCGATCGGGCGCGTTCCCGGCGTGTTCGCCTTCCTGCGGGAAGCCGGCCCTGAGCGGCTCCTGGTGGCGCTCAACTTCGGCCACCCGCGGGCCGTGCTGCGTGTCGCCGACCAGGGGTTGCCCCGCTCCGGCACGCTCGAGATCTCGACCGACCCGGACCGCGCGCCGGGCGTCGTCTCGCTCGCGTCGCTCGAGCTCGGGCCGGATGAGGGCGTGGTGGTCCGGCTGTGACGGGTCGGCGCCGTCGCGAGCGGACCTGCACCGGCGTCCAGGATGGGGGATCCAGGGGGTGGACGGCATGACGGTGAACGAGCGCGCCGGGCGGCCGGCCGAGCCGGCGATGCTGGTGGACGTGGACCGGCTCGTGCGGGCCTACCACGAGGAACGCCCCGATCCCGGGGTGCCCTCGGAGCGCGTCGTCTTCGGCACCTCGGGCCATCGCGGGTCGTCGCTGACCCGATCGTTCAACGAGGCGCACATCCTGGCCATCACGGAGGCGATCTGCCGCTACCGGGCGGTACGCGGCATCGACGGCCCCCTGTTCGTCGGGCGCGACACCCACGCGCTCTCCGAGCCGGCCTTTCAGAGCGCCCTCGGCGTCCTGGTCGCCCACGGCGTCGAGGTCATGATCGACAGCGCGGACGGCTGGACGCCCACCCCCACCGTCTCCCACGCGATCCTCTCCCACAACCGCGGCCGCACCGCCGGCCTCGCGGACGGCATCGTCATCACCCCGTCCCACAACCCGCCCGAGGACGGTGGCTTCAAATACGACCCGCCCACGGGCGGCCCGGCCGACACGGACGTGACCGCGGCGATCGAGCGCGAGGCCAACGTCCTGCTCGAGTCCGGCCTCGACGGCGTCCGGCGCGCTGGTCCCGCTCGGGTGCGGGCGGCCGAGTCGGTGCATCCCCATGACTACCTGTCGGCCTACGTCGGGGACCTGCGGTCGGTCGTCGACATGGACGCGATCCGCCGCTCCGGGCTCAAGCTCGGGGTCGATCCGCTCGGCGGCGCGAGCGTCCGCTACTGGGGCGCCATCGCCGAGCGGTACGGCCTCGACCTGACCGTGACCAACGACGCGGTCGACCCGACCTTCCGCTTCATGCCGCTCGACTGGGACGGCCGGATCCGCATGGACCCCTCGTCGCCGTACGCGATGGCCGGTCTGCTCGGCCTGCGCGGGCGCTTCGACGTCGCCTTCGCCGCCGACACCGACGCCGACCGGCACGGCATCGTCAGCCGGGGCGCCGGGCTCCTCAACCCCAACCACTACCTGGCGGTGGCGATCAGCTACCTGTTCGGCACGGGGCGCGCCTGGCCCGCATCGACCGGGGTCGGCAAGACGCTCGTGAGCAGCGCGATGATCGACCGGGTGGCCGCCTCGCTGGGCCGCCGGCTCGTCGAGGTGCCCGTCGGCTTCAAGTGGTTCGTGGACGGTCTCCTGGACGGCTCGCTGGGCTTCGGCGGTGAGGAGAGCGCGGGCGCCTCGTTCCTGCGCCGGGACGGCTCAGTCTGGACCACCGACAAGGACGGCATCACTCCCTGCCTGCTCGCGGCCGAGATCACCGCCCGCACGGGCCGCGACCCGGGCGAGCTCTACCAGGCCCTCACCGAGCGCTTCGGGACCCCCGCATACCGGCGCATCGACGCGCCCGCCACCCCGGCCGAGAAGGGCATCCTGCGGTCCCTGTCGGCCGACCAGGTTCGGGCGACCGAGCTCGCCGGCGAGCCGATCACGGGCGTGCTGACGACGGCGCCCGGCAACGGCGCTCCGATCGGCGGGCTCAAGGTGACCACCGAACACGGCTGGTTCGCCGCCCGGCCCTCGGGCACGGAGAGCGTCTACAAGCTCTACGCCGAGAGCTTCCGCGGCGAGGAACACCTGCGGCAGCTCGTGGAGGCCGCGCAGTCGCTGGTCCGCGGCGCGCTTGCGGGCGGGGGCGCGCCGGGCTGAGCCGTCGGCCCCCGGGCCGCTCGCCCTGCGCCCCGGGGGCCGTGGCCCGGCGTTCCGTGGAAAGCGGTCACAGCACCGTCGTATCCACCCCGAACGCCTCGACGACCGCACGCATCTCGCCGGGCGTGAGCCCCTCGGCCTGCCCGCCGTTGACGAGATCCATGTACTCGTAACGGGCCGCGGTCTCCGCGTATTCGATCCGATCGGCGGCCCGGGTGACCGAGACCGACGAACGGGCCATCACGCCGTGCTTGGCCCACACCACGATCCGGTGCGTCCGAAGGTTCTCCACGTTGGCCTCCATGAGCGCCGGCGACCCCGGGACCATGAAGGGCAGCAGCCCGATCCCCGTGGGCAGGTTGACGATCGTCTCGGGCTCCCAGCGCATGAGGCGCCGGTTGAGCCGCTCCTCGTCGCGATACGCCGGGATGTGGCTGAGGTAGACGAGGTGGGGCGGCTGGGCGTGGACCACCGCGTGGAAGTTGGTGCCGGTCCGCTCGACCGTGTCGGCGTGGACCGCGAGGTGGGAGTTCCACTCGCTGGTCAGGTTCTCGAAGCGGCGCAGGGGCGAGCTGTGGAGCGTTCCCGTGACCCCATCGGGGTTCACGCGCACGATACCCAGGTTCGCGGCGGGGTCGGCCGCGATGTCGCGGAGCCGTCTCCCCGAACCGGTCACGATGACCAGGCGACCCGCGAGCTGCGGCGCCGGGACCGGGAGCGGGATCTCCTCCGCGGCGGGGAAATGCCGCCGGGGGTCGAGCGGCCACCCCACGCAGATCGAGATGTTGCCGGCCGAGCCCTCGCTGGCATCGATGGCTGCGATCCGCCGGCCGGCCTCGCCGATCGCGGCGAGCAGCTCGTCGAGCTCCGGATAGGGTTCCCTGACGGACATGCCACTCAGCCCCAGCCGGCGGCGGATCCGCCGGCGCGCGCGGCGGCTCGCTCCTCGGCCGCGCCGCTCTCGAGATACGCGCGGTAGGGATCCGCCGGCAGGCCACGCGCGGTCCGCAGCCCGGCAAGCATGGGGCGCACGTCGGTCGCGAACGCGTCGGCGAGCGCCCGGTTGGCCTCCAGCACGTCGCCCGCGGCCTGCGCCGCCAGCAGCGCCTCTCGATCCACCAGCAGCGCCTTGGCGAACGCCTCCTGGAGGTTCATGACCGAGCGGATCATGGCCGGCATCTTGGGCTCGATGTTGTGGCACTGGTCGATCATGTAGACGGTGTCCCGCGCGCAGGCCTGGGCCACGGGGTCCGCGTCATCGCGCATCGCGTTCACCAGCTCGTGGGCGATCCGGAACAGCTGGTACGGGTCGATGCTGCCGGCCATCAGGTCGTCGTCGCCGTACTTCTTGTCGTTGAGATCGAAGCCGCCCAGGCGCCCCTCGGCGAGCAGCGCGGCCACGATCTGCTCGATGTTGACGCCCATCGCGTGGTGGCCGATGTCCACGCACACGGTGGCCCGCTCGCCCACCAGGCGGCTCACCGAGAGCGCCTGGCCCCAGTCCTGGACGTCGGTGGAGTAGAGCGCCGGCTCGTAGAGCTTGTACTCGAGGAACATCCGGGCGCCGCCCGGCAGGTGCGGGTAGATCTCCTGCAGCGCGTCCACGAGGCGGTGACGCCGCTGGCGCAGATCGTCCTGGCCGGGGTAGTTGGTCCCGTCGCCGAGCCAGACCTTGACCACCCCCGACCCGGTCCGCGCCGCGATGTCGCAGCACTCGACGATGGCGGCCACCGCCTTCTCCCGCACCGCCGCCGACGGGTGGCACAGGGACCCCAGCATGTAGTCCTCGTCCTGGAAGGTATTGCTGTTGATCCCTCCGATGCGCAGGCCGCGCTCGGCCGCGTAGGCGGCGAGGCCGGCGAAATCGTCGACCCTGTCCCACGGGATGTGGAGCGCGACCGAGCCGGCGACCCCGGTGTACCGGTTGACCGTGGCCGCGTCGTCGATCTTCTCGAAGACGGTGCGCGGCACCCCGGGCTGCGGGAAGACGCGGAACCGCGTGCCGGTGTTGACGAACCCCCACGAGGGCAGTTCGATCGCCAGGCCGTTCACGGCCCAGGCGACGCGATCGATGGCCGCCGCGGAGGCGGGTTGGGTGACGGACACGGGGCTGGACATGGCGTCGGACTCCCTTCTCGACCGGGTGCCGCTGGACTTCACGCTGCGTCAGGTGGCCGTCGCGAGCGCGCGACCGGCGCGAGCGGGCGGCCGGCGCGGTCTCCGAGCATGGCTGCGAAGCGGGCCCGCGGCTCCGCCCAGTCGCCGCGGGGCTCATAGCCGGTCGCAGGGAACGAGCGGGCGACCAGCTGGCGGCCCTCCGCGACGCCGGACAGCTCGCCCAGGGCCATCGCCTGCACGACCAGGTTACCGATCGTGGTCGCCTCCGCCGGGCCCGCCCGCGCCGGCAGCCCGGTGGCGTCCGCGGTGAGCTGGCACAGGAGCCGGTGGTTGGCCCCGCCCCCGACGACGTGGATCGCCTCCACGTGGCGCCCTGCCGCCGCGGCGAGCTCGGCCAGCGCCGTCGCGTAGCGGAGCGCAAGGCTCTCGAGGATGACCCGCATCAGGGTTCCGGTGTCGGACGGGACCGGCTGCCCGGTCTCCCGGCAGAAGGCCCGGACGCGCTCCGGCATGTCGCCAGGGCGCAGGAAGCGCTCGTCGTCGGGGTCGATGAACGCCGTGAAGGCGGGGGCGGCAGCCGCGAGCCCGGCCAGCTCCTCGTACGACGGGCCGTCGCCCGCCGGCCAGGTGGCCCGGCGGCTCTCCTGCACCAGCCAGAGCCCGGCGACGTTCCGCAGGAGGCGGACGGTGCCGCCGACGCCGCCCTCGTTCGTCAGATTGGCGGCGCAGCTGGCATCGGTGATCACGGGCGCCGGCACCTCGAGCCCGATGAGCGACCACGTGCCCGATGAAAGGAACGCCGTCGTCGGGCCGGCGAGCGGCGCGCCCACGACCGCCGACGCCGTGTCGTGGGAGGCGGTGGCGACGACGCGCGCCCCGGAGAGGCCCGTGTCGGCCGCGACGTCGGGCACGAGCGGTCCGAGAACCGTGGCGGGCTGCACGATCTCCGGCAGGAAGCCGGTGGGAATGCCCAGCCGTCCGAGCAGAGGTCGTGCCCAGTCGCGGGCGACCGGGTCGAGGAGCTGACTCGTGGTTGCGTTGGTGTACTCGGCGACGGTGCTGCCGCACAGGAAGTGGGCGAAGAGATCGCCCATCATCAGCAGGCGATCCGCCTGGGCGAGGAGCGGGTCCCGCGCCCGGGCCATCGCCAGGAGCTGGCACAGCGTGTTGATGGGCATGAACTGGATGCCCGTGGCGCGGTAGATCTCCGCGCGCGGCACCAGGGCCGTGGCTGCCTCCACCATGCCCTCGGTGCGGGCGTCGCGGTAGTGCACGGGGCTGGCGAGAAGCCGGCCGCGGGCGTCGAGCAGGCCGAAGTCGACGCCCCACGTGTCCACGCCCACCGAGGCGACGGGCCCGCTCGCACTCACGCGCCGGAGTCCTGCGAGCACCTCGCCGAAGAGCCGCAGAAAGTCCCAGTGCAGGGTCCCGCCCAGGGAGACCGGAGGGTTCGGGAAACGGTGGACGTCGGCGATCGACAGCCGGTCGCCGTCGAAGGCTCCGACGGCGACGCGTCCGCTCTCGGCACCGAGGTCGAGGGCGACGATCCGCCTCGGCCGGTCAGTCAAGGTGGAACACCTCGTCCAGGCGGCGGTGGAAGCCGGTGGCCGGGTCGATGCAGGGGTCGACCAGGGACGCCATCTCGGCCTGCCAGCGGGCGTTGACCTCCGACGCGTCCATGGTGCGCCGGAAGCGCTCGAAGTCGTCCACCTCGAAGCAGCCGAACAGGTCGTCGTCCCGCTGGTAGATCGAGTAGTCGTGGCAGCCGGCGGCGCGGAGCGCCTCGAGCATCTCGGGCCACACGGCCGCGTGGCGCCGGCGATACTCGTCGGCCGCCCCCGGGAGGAGCCTCATGGCGAAGGCGACACGCTCCATCGAGTGTTCTCCGGGCAGGTTCGGCCCCGGCGCACTGCCGGGGCCGAACCGAGGATGACGCGATCAGAAGCCGAACGATGCGACGTACTGGTCGATGTTGCTCTTGTTGAACACGAAGGGCGGGCCGAGCACGACGACGTTGTTGGCGCCGATCGTGTACGGCTGGTTGTTGTTCAGGCCGTTGACCGTGAACGTCTCGCCCTGGGTGCCCTTGATCTTGCCGGTCACCAGGTCGTAGGCCACGGCGTAGGCGAGGTAGCCCAGGTCGGTCACGTTCCAGAGCGCGAACTCGGGAGACTGGCCGCCCTTGACGTACGCCTCCATGCCCTTGGGCGTGCCGAGGCCGGTCACGAAGACCTTGCCGGTCTTCCCGGCGGCCTTGACGACCTGCGCGGCGGCCACGATGCCGACCGTGGTCGGCGCGACGATCACCTTCAGGTTCGGGTGCGCCTGGAGGAGCGCCTGGGCCTGCGTGGTGCTCTGCTGCGGGTCGTCGTTGCCGTAGACCACGCCGTCCCAGATCAGGCCCTTGTACTTGGCTTCCTTCATGGTCGTCTGCATGGCCGCGATCCAGGCGTTCTGGTTGGTCGCGGTCTGCGCGGCGGAGAGCACGGCGATCTCACCGGTGCAGTTCGGCGCGAGGTCGCACGCCATCTGGACCAGGCCCTGGCCGATGCCGTTGGTGTCCGCCTGGTTCACGAAGACGTTGTACGCGCCGACGGCGGGGCTGGAGTCATAGCCGACCACCTTGACGCCGGCCGCCATCGCGGCCTGCAGGGCCGGTGCGACGGCCGTGGCATCGTCGGCGGAGATGAGGATGGCGCTGGCGTGCTGGGTGGTCGCCGTCTGGATGAACGGCACCTGCTGGGTCGCGTCGGCCGCGCTGGGGCCGACCTGGGTGACCGATCCGCCCAGATCGGAGGCGGCCTTCTGCGCGCCCTTGAAGGCGACGTCGAAGTACGGGTTGTTGATCTGCTTGGGGATAACGACGAAGTTGAGGTTCGCCGACGACGCGGACGACGCGGCGGCCGGCGCGGATGCCGCGGCGGCCGATGCGGGCGCGGCCGAGGCGGCCTGTGCGGTGGCCGCCGGTGCCGACGTGGCAGGCACTGGCGTGGCGGGGGCGGTCGTGGCGGCAGAGCTGCAGGCGCCCGCCACGAGCGCCAGGGTCGCGACCCCGGCGATCACTCGCCGAGAGGGATTGATCATCGGACTCTCACTCCTCCTCGAGTTCTATCCACCAGTGACCTCGCCCGGATCGACCGCGGTTCTCGGAGGATGCCGGCCCCCCCGCAGACGGTCGGTGACCAACCTGGCCTGGCGAGCAAAGTAGGGAGCGGTGACCGAGACGATCAGGAGCAACCCGATGGCCACCGCCTGGTATTCGCTCGAGACACCCGCGAGACGCATCGCGTTCTGGAGCGCCGCGATGGTGAAGACGGCGAGGATGACCCCGGGGATCGTCCCCTTGCCGCCGTTGATGTCCACGCCGCCCAGCAGCACGATGGTGACCACGGTCAGCGTGAGCCCGGTGCCGTTGTCGGCCCGTGCGCTCGAGAAGCGGGCGGTGAGGATCACCCCCGCCAGGGCCGCGATGGTTCCGGAGAGGACGAAGAGCGCAGTCTTGAGGGCGGCCACGTCCACGCCCGAGTAGCGGGCCGCGTCCTTGTTCTTGCCGACGGCGAAGATCTGGCGGCCGATCCACGTCGCGTGGGCGACGTACCAGAAGACCACCGCCAGGACGGCGAAGACCAGCAGCGTCCAGGGGATCGGCGTCCCGGGGATGTTGTCGAAGCCGAAGTCGGTGTACCAGGCGGGGAAGCTGCTGATCGCGTTCGTGCCAAGGATGACCTGGGCGAGGCCACGGAACAGCGCCAGCGTGCCGAGCGTGACGACCAGCGAGGGCAGGCCCGCACGCGCGACGAGGAGGCCGTTCAGCAGCCCGCCGAGGGCGCCCACGATCAGCACGACGGCGATGTCGACCTGGAGCGGCACGCCGGCGGCCCACAGGAACCCGATCAGCGCGCTGGAGAGGCCGAGCATGGATTCGACGGACAGGTCGATCTCGGCGGCGATGATGATCAGGGTGCTCGGCAGCGCCATGATCGCGACCTCCATCACCGCGCTGGTGAGGTTCGCGAAGTTGGCGCCGGTGAGGAAGTACTTCGAGATCTGCGTGCCCACCCAGGTGAGGACCACCAGGATCAGGACCAGCAGGACCTCCCAGCGCGCGAGCGCGGCCAGGGGAACCCGGGGCCGGACCAGCGTGGCGGGTGCCACGGCCGGGTCGGTCACCGCCGCCGCGCGTTCCTCGCTCATCTGGCGGCCGCCTGGGTCACGTTCCGGGCACGCAGCCGGACCACCGCGTCGGTGGAGACCGCCAGCAGGATCACCGCGCCGTAGATCGCCTGCAGCAGTTCCTGGGGCAGCAGGAGGAGGAGCAGGGCGTTGTTGATCAGGCCCAGGAAGAGGGCGCCGATGGCGGCGCCGACCACGGTGCCCGAGCCGCCCGAGATCGCCACCCCGCCGACGACGACCGCGGCCACGATCTGCAGCACCACCCCGGAGGCCGAGGTGGCGTAGATCGTGCCGAACTCGATGCCCCACAGCACGCCCGCCACGCCGGCCAGCAACCCGCACAGGGAGAAGGCGGCGAAGACCACCCACCCGCTCCGGACGCCGATGATCGACGCCGCCTCCGGGTCGCTGCCCACGGCGTAGAGCTGCCTGCCGAAGTGCGTGAAGCGGAGCGCCACGGCGAAGACGGCCACGATCACGATGGCCACGATCACGAAGTACGGGATTCCGGCCACCGTCTCGGTGGCGGGGTTCGAGTAGCCCGCGGGGAGGTCGGAGAGGCTGATCTGGCTGCCGTTGGCGACCACGAACACCAGGCCGCGGTAGATGCTGAGCGTGCCCAGGGTTACGACGATGGACGGCACCCTGAAGAGCGTGATGACCGCTCCGTTGGCCATCCCCAGGACGAGCGCGAGGGCCAGGCCGAGCAGCCACGCCTCGGCCACCGGCAGGTGCTGCTGGCGCAGCACGTCGCCCACCACGAAGGCGATCAGGCCCATGGTCGATTCGACCGAGAGGTCCACGTTCCGCGTGAGCACCACCAGTGCCTCGCCCACCGCCGCGATGGCAAAGATGGCGGCCAGCGCGGTCACCTGGTCCAGGTTGTCCGGGGCGAGGAAGTTCGGCGCACGGACCGTGACGAACCCGCTCAGCACGATCATCACCGCGACCAGCGTGAGCTCACGCGATCGGCCCAGCGCGCCCAGGAGCGCTGCCATGCGACCGCCGCCGCCGCGGCGGGCCCGCTCCGCGGTCATGCGCCTCCCCTTCCGGGTGCCACGCCGGGGGCCTGCCCGGGCGGCGGTGCCGCGCCGGCGACCTGTCCGGTGGCGGCGAACATCACGCGCTCCTCGGTCGCCCCCGAGCGCGGGATCTCGGCGGTCACGCGCCCCTCGTGCAGTACCAGGATGCGGTCGCTCATGGCGAGGACCTCGGGAAGGTCGCTGGAGATGAGGATGATCCCGAGGCCCGACGCAGCCAGGTCGGACACGATCCGGTGCACCTCCACCTTCGCCCCGATGTCGACCCCGCGCGTCGGTTCATCGAGGATCAGCACCTTCGGATCCGCGGCGAGCCATTTCGCGATGACCACCTTCTGCTGGTTCCCGCCCGACAGCGCCTGCACCAGCTGGTCGACGCCGGTGGCCCGCACGCGCAGCCGGTCGACGTACCTCCGCGCGAGGGTCCGCTCCGTCGCGTGATGCACCAGCAGCCGCGGGAAGAGCCGCGGCAGGATCGGCAGCGTGACGTTGTCGGCGATCGAGAAATCCATCACGAGGCCGTCGCGGTGCCTGTCCTCGGGCACGTAGGCGATGCCGGCGCGGAGCGCCGCGGAGGGGGACGCGAGGCGCACCGGCCGACCGCCCAGGCGGATCTCGCCGGCCGACGGCGTGTCGATCCCGAACAGCACCCGGGCGATCTCCGTCCGCCCGGCGCCCACCAGCCCCGCCAGGCCGAGGATCTCGCCCGCCCGCACCGCGAAGCTGACGCCCTGGAACACGTCCGCGCGGGACAGGTCGCGCACCTCCAGCAGCACGTCACCGATCGCGGCCTCGCCCTTCGGGAAGAGCGTGACGGCGCGGCCGACCATGTAGCGCACGAGGTCGGCGGTGGTCAGCTCGGCGATCGGCGCGGTGATCACGTGCCTCCCGTCGCGGAACACGGTGGCGCGGTCGCAGAGCCGGAAAACTTCGTCCAGCCGGTGGCTCACGAACAGCACCGCGACGCCCCGGTCCCGTGTGCGGCGCACGATCGCGAACAGCCGCTCCACCTCGTGGGCGGACAGCGAAGCCGTCGGCTCGTCGAGGATCAGGACGCGGGCGTCCACCGACAGCGCCTTGGCGATCTCGATGAGCTGCTGGTCCGCCATGGAGAGGCCGCGGACCGCCGCTCCCACGTCGAGCCGGACGTCCAGCTCCTCGAAGAGCGCCTCGGCCCGGTGCCGCATCTCCCGCCACGAGATGGCCCCGTAACGGCCCTTCGGCGGGTCCG
>JAJYGO010000364.1 GCA_021785115.1 Chloroflexota bacterium
GACGGCCGGCAGCGGCGAGACCGTCGGCGGCACCCCCCTCGGGTAGCTCGCCAGCCACGGCCGGCTCTCGACGATCGGCTCTTCCATGGGCCCCCCGGGCAACGCGATCGGCCCCATTATCGCCTCACACACGGTTGCCGCGCGAACGGCCGATGCGAGCCGTTCGCGGACTTCAGACCCAGCCCGAACGAACCGAGTAGACTGGCAGGACTCGGTTCGTGGGGACGAGGAGTGGGGTTGGGCAAGCACACCGCCGGAACGCGTCGGGAATCCCACCGGTCGTGGCCGCGCCTGCTGGCTGCCGCCCTCGCGCTGGTGGTCGCGGCCGCGGCCCTCGGCTACTGGGCGGTCTCCAGCCGCCTGCTCGGCCGGGCGGCAGCCCGCGCGAGCCCCGTCGCGACCGTCGTGCTTCCGACGCCTCCTCCCCCCGTGCCGCCGCACCACAAGGTCCACTTCCCGACGCTCGCGCTCGGGGCCGAGGGGCCGGCCGTGCTGCGCCTGCAGCAGCTGCTCGCGATGACCGGCTACCTGCCGCTCACCTTCAACGCGTCCTCCTTCCGGCGGCACACGATCGCGCCGGCCTGGTACACGCCGGTCGATCCTCGCGTCGGCACGTGGTCGTGGACCTACTGGAAGACGCCGGCGCGCCTGCGCACGCTGTGGACCCCCGGGGTCGACACCGTGATGGTCAAGGGCGCCGTGATGACCTTCGAGTACGTGCACGGGATGCCGACCGACGGCATCGCCGGCCCGGCCGTGTGGAAGGCCCTGATCGCGGCCGCGAAGCGCGGCAAGACCGACCCGTACGTCTACTCGTGGGTGCTGGTCTCCCAGACCCTCCCCCAGAAGCTGACCCTCTGGCAGGGGGGCAAGGTCGTACTCGTGACCCCGGTGAACACGGGGATCCCGCAGGCCCCGACCCAGAATGGGACCTGGCCGGTGTACGCGCGCTTCCTCACGACGACGATGAGCGGCACCGACCCGTCAGGGCACCACTACAGCGACCCCGGGGTGCCGTGGGTCAGCTACTTCAACGGCGGGGACGCCGTCCACGGGTTCCTGCGGGCCTCCTACGGGTTCCCCCAGAGCCTCGGGTGCGTCGAGCTCCCCTACGCGAACGCCAAGGTCGCGTTCGGGCACATGACCTACGGGACGCTGGTCACCGTCATACCGTGAGCGACTGGGCCGACGCCCTGCGCGAGCGGGCGCGGGCGGCGCTCCCGCCGACCGAGGGTGCGCTTGCGGTCCCGGGGCTCTCGGCCCCTGTCGAGATGGTGCGCGATCGCTGGGGCGTCCCTCACGTCACGGCAGCCGACCACCTGGATCTCGCGTTCGCGCAGGGGTTCGTCACGGCCTCCGAGCGGCTGTTCCAGCTGGAGCTCTCGCTGCGGCTCGGCTCCGGGCGGCTCGCGGAGGTGTTCGGCGAGCTGACGCTCCCCCTCGACCGGTTCGTACGGACCGTCGGGTGGAACCGCGCCGCCGCCCGCATCGCCGCGAAGTCCGACGACGAGTCGCGCGCCCTGATCGACGCGATGGTCGCCGGCTGGCACGCGTGGCTCGCCGCGATGCCAGCCCGGCCGGTCGAGTACGAGGTGCTGGGGCTCGACCCATGGCTGCCCTCCGGCGACGAGGCGCGCGAGCTGGTCGCCGCCGCATCGGTGTTCATGTCGTGGAGCCTCTCGGGGAACCTGGACGCCGAGCTGCTGCGGGCGGAGATCGGGGAGCGCCTCGGGTGGGAGGCGGTGCTCGACCTGTTCCCGGGGGTGCCGACCGAGCCCGGGCCGGTGCTGGCCGGCAAGCTCGGGGCCGACGACGCCGGCCGGGCTGCCCTCGACCTCCTCCGCGCCGGCCCTCGCCTGCCCGGCGGCCAGGGCTCGAACAACTGGGTGGTCGGCGGACGCCGGAGCGCCACCGGGAGGCCGCTGCTCGCGAACGACCCCCACCTGCTGGTCCAGCTGCCGTCGGTCTGGTTCGAGATCCACCTGACGGGGCCCGGCCTCGACGTCGCCGGCGTCGCGCTGCCGTTCGCCCCGGGGGTGACGATCGGCCACAACGACCGGATCGCCTGGGGATTCACCAACGTCGGCGGGGACGTGCAGGACCTGTACCTCGAGCGGCTGTCCGGGGACGGAACGGCGGCGCTGTACGAGGGGCGGTGGGAGCCGCTCGCGGTGCGCCGCGAGGAGATCCGGGTGCGGGGCGCGGCCGAGCCGGTCGTGGTCGAGGCGCGCGAGACGCGCCACGGGCCGCTGCTCGACTCCTACCTCGTCGGCATCGCGCGGCCCGAGCCGCGACCGCTCCGCGAGACCTACGCGCTGCGCTTCGTGGGCCTGGACGAGGGCGTCCAGCCCGCGGTCACGCTGCGGATCAACCGCGCGCGGACGTTCGAGGAGTTCCGCGAGGCCGTTCGCGGCTGGCACTGCCCCGGGCAGAACATGGTCTATGCCGACGTCGAGGGCCACATCGGCTACCAGGCCACCGGCCTGCACCCGGTCCGGCGCCGGGGCGACGGCACGCTGCCGGTCCCGGGGTGGACGGCCGAGTACGAGTGGGAGGGCTGGGTCCCGTTCGACGAGATGCCGTGGGCGCTCGATCCGGACGAGGGGTTCCTGGTCACCGCGAACAACCGGCCCCACGACGACAGATACCCATGGTTCCTCGGCCGGGACTTCATGCCGCCATTCCGCGCACGGCGGATCACCGAGCTGCTGACGGCGACCGAGCGCCACGACACGGCCTCGTTCGCGCGGATCCAGATGGACACCGTCTCGATCCCGGCCCGGACGATCGTCCCGATGCTGCTCGAGGTCGAGCCGAAGACCGAGGCCCAGCGGGCCGCGCTGGCGCTGCTGCGCGGTTGGGACCTCGACCTCGCGGCGGGATCGGCGGCCGCGGGCGTCTACCAGGCGTGGTGCCGACACATCGCCGAGCAGGTGCTGCGCCCGCGACTCGGCGATGAGCTCTTCGAGCAGTACTACGGCCTGCGCGAGTGGTCGAACGCCTTCCAGCACCAGGCTCTGGCACACCTGCTCGCCTACCCGTCGGCGCGCTGGTTCGGCGAGGACGGTCGTGCGGCCCGCGACCGGGCGCTGTGCCGAGCGCTCGACGCGGCGCTCGAGGAGCTGGCGGAGAGGCTCGGCGAGAGTCCGCAAGGGTGGTCGTGGGGCGGCCTCCACCACGTGCGCTTCGCCGGGCAGCTCGCGAGGGTGCCGGGCCTCGGCGATCTCTTCACCGGTGGCGAGATGCCGATCGGCGGGGACGAGCAGACCGTGCTGCAGTCGATGTACGAGCCGGGGGCGGGGACGTATGACGCCGTTGTCGTGCCGTCGTGGCGGCAGATTCTCGACCCCTCGGACTGGGACGCCTCGGTGGGCACCCACACGGTCGGGCAGTCCGGGAACCCGGCGAGCCCCCACTTCGCCGACCTGTTCCCGCTCTGGGCCGAGGGCCGGCACCACCCGCTGCCGTTCTCGCGCTCGGCCGTCGACGCCGCCGCCGAGTCCACGCAGCGCCTCGTCCCCGGATAGCATCCGGATTCGACCGATCCGCGCCCGCCCGCCCGGGATCCTCGACTTCCGGCTGCGCTGCTAGCATTCCACGCGTCATGCCGAAGGCACGGTCGAAGCGGAGCCGCTACATTCCGCCCCCCAAGAAGAAGCCGAAGGCGAGCCCGCGATGGTTCGGGGCCGTCATCCTCACGGTCATGCTGCTCGGCGTGGCCGTGATCGTCCTGAACTACCTGGGGCTGATGCCTTTCACGGGCGGGCAGGCCAAGGGCTGGCTCGTGTTCGTCGGGCTCGGGCTGATCGGTGCCGGGTTCCTGCTCGCCACCCAGTGGCGCTGAGGGACGCGGCCGGGAGGGCGCCCGTGCCCGTCTACGAGTACCGCTGTACGGCGTGCGGGGCGCCGTCCGAGGAGCTGCGCCCCATGGCCCAGTCGAACGCCGACCCCGGGCCATGCCCGGCCTGCGGGGGACGGCGGCGCCGGGCGTTCGGCCGCGTCGGCGTTCGTTTCGAGGGATGGGGCTTCAGCCGGACCGACGCGCTCGTGTCGGAGGATCGCCCCCGAAAGGACTTCAAGGCGCTCCGCGAGCGCGCCGAACAGCTCAGGGACGGCTGACGCCGGGCCGGGGACCGAGCGCCGCGGCGGCCACCTCCGCGACGTGGAGCGCGCGCCTGCCGCCCGCCTGGCTGATCTGCTCCCGGCAGCTGAAGCCGTCGGCCACCACGAGGACCTCGGGGGCCGCCGACCGGATGGCCGGCAGCAGCCGTCGTTCGCCGATCGCCACGGACACCCGATAGGTCTCCCGCGCGAACCCGAACGCGCCCGCCATCCCGCAGCAGCCCGCGTCGAGCACCTCCGGCTGCATTCCCAGCCGGTCGAGCAGCCAGCGCTCGGCGTCGGTCCCGGCCAGCGCCGCCTGGTGGCAGTGGCCCTGGACCACCGCCCGCCGGGAGCCTCCGGGCGGGCCGGGCGGGCCGGGCGGGCGCCAGCCGGGGGCCGCCCGCTGGAGAAGCTCGGGGAGATCGACGGCGGCGGCGGCCACGCGCTCGGCCCTCGGGTCTCCGGGGAACAGCTCCCGCAGCTCGTCGCGGAAGACCGAGAGGCAGCTCGGCTCCAGCACGACGACCGGGTCGCCGGCCTCCACCCGCGGGGCGAGGACGCGGACCGTGCGACGGAGGACCCAGCGCGCCGTGTCGAGCATGCCCTGATCGAACAGGGGGCGCCCGCAGCAGACGGCGGCGCGCGGGACGTCCACCTCGAACCCTGCGTCCTCCAGGACCCGGACCGCCGCGCGGCCGACCTCCGGGCGGAAGAAGTTGGTGAACGTGTCGGGCCAGAGCACCACCCGGCCTCGTGGGGCGGGCGGGCTGGGCGCGGCGGCGCCGGCGCTCTCTCGCGCACGACGCCGTCGCGCCCCGGCCGTGAATGGGCGGAGGGACAGCCTCGGGACCTGCCGCTCCCGCGCCACCCCCACCCATGCCAGCACGCCGGACGCCCGGGCCGCGGCCACCAGCGCGTTCGCGAGGCGTGGGGCGAGCGACCCGAGCCGTGCCCAGACGAACACCAGCCCGGCTCCCCAGCCGAGGAGCGGCCGGCGGCGGCCCTCGTAGTAGTGGGAGAGGAACTCGGCCTTCATCGCGGCGACGTCGACCCCGGTCGGACACTCGGCCTTGCACGCCTTGCAGGACAGGCAGAGATCGAGCGCCTCCTTGACCGACTGGTCGCGCCAGGGATCGCCGCCGCCCGGCATCCGGCCCTGCAGCGCCTCGAACAGCAGGCGCGCGCGCCCCCTCGTCGAGAACCGCTCCTCGCGGGTGGCCATGTAGCTCGGGCACATGGTCCCGGCGTCGGTCTTCCGGCACGCGCCCACGCCGATGCACCGGAACGCCGCGTGGCCGATGCTGCCACCGTCGCGGGCGAACGCCAGCCGCACCGGCGGGGAGGCCGGGCGGAACCCCGGACCCATCCGCAGGTCGGCGTCCAGCGGGCGCGGGCGGACCACCTTGCCCGGGTTCATGAGGTCGTCCGGGTCGAAGATGCCCTTGAACTCCGCGAAGGCCTCGACGAGCCGCTCCCCGAACATCCTCGGCAGCAGCTCCGCCCGTGCCTGCCCGTCGCCGTGCTCGCCCGAGAGCGAGCCCCCGTGAGCGATGACGACATCCGCCGCGGCCTCGACGAACCGCCGGTACTCTTCGACCCCGCGATCGCTCGCGAGGTCGAACGGGACCATCACGTGGAGGCAGCCGTCCCCGAAGTGCCCGTACAGCGAACACCGGTAGCCGAAGCGCTCGAAGAGCGCGGAGAGGTCCCGCAGGTATCCCCCCATCCGTTCGGGCGCGACGGCCGAGTCCTCCCACCCGGGCCACGCGTCCGGCCTGCCCGGCACGAAGGCCGTGGCGGCAAGCGCCGATTCGCGCAGCGCCCAGGCGCGCGCCTGGTCGGCGGGCCGGTCGAGCAGCCGATGGGGAACGCCGAGGGACCGCGTCGCGCGCGCGGCAAGCGCGGCCGCCTCCCGCGGCGATTCGCCCTCGAACTCCGCGAGCAGCCAGCCGCGACCCTCGGGGAACACCTCCAGTCGGTGGCCCCGGCCTTCGAGGACGTGCGCGAGGAGCACGTCGTCCACCGCCTCCAGCCCCGCCGGCCCGTGTGCGAGCACCTCCGGAACGCGGTCGGCGGCGGTGGCGATGTCGGGGAAGCCGAGGATCGCAAGGCTCTGGGCCGGGGCGCGCGGGACCAGCCGGACCGTGGCCCCGAGGACCACCGCGCACGTTCCCTCCGATCCAACCAGCGCGCGCCCGACGTGGAACCCGCGCTCGGGCAGCAGCTCGTCCAGGTTGTACCCGGACACGCGGCGCGGGATGGGCGGGAACCGTTCCCGGACCTCGACGGCCGTCCGGTCGCGCAGGTCGCGGAGGGACCGGAGCACCGCTCCCTCCCGGTTCCCCGCCGCGGCCGGACCCTGCAGGTCGTCCTCACTGACCGGCCCGGCCTCCATCCGGGTCCCGTCGGACAGCAGGAGGTCGAGCGACTCGACGTTGTCGACCGTTCGCCCGTGCGCCACGGAGTGCACGCCGCACGAGTTGTTCCCGATCATCCCGCCGAGCGTGCAGCGGCTGTGGGTCGCGGGGTCCGGGCCGAACGCGAGCCCGTGGCCCGCCGCGGTCCGCTGCAGCTCGTCCAGGACGGTGCCGGGCAGGACGCGGGCGAGGCGACGGTCCGGATCCAGTGCCACCACGCCCCGCACGTGCCTGGAGAGGTCCAGGACCACCGCCGCGTTGCACGCCTGGCCGGCGAGGCTCGTCCCCGCGCCGCGGGCGAGGATCGGGGCCCCGTGCTCGCGGCACACGGCGACGGCCGCGAGCACGTCGTCGACGTCGCGCGGCGCGACGACGCCGATCGGCACCTGACGATAGTTCGACGCGTCGGAGGCGTAGAGGGCACGATCGCCAGCGCCGAAGCGGACCTCCCCGCGGAGCGCACGCCGGAGGTCGGCCGCCAGGGCACCGGCGCCGGCGTCGCTGCCCCCACGCATCTCGCTCCTACGCCCCCTGGGAGGGCTTGACCACGGCCGGCGACCCCGTGAGCCCTGCCCTCCGGGCGACCAGGTAGTAGAGCCCGCCGGACACGAACAGGCCGATGATCCACGAGATGTCCGCACCGTCGAAGTGCTTGGCGAGCGGCCCCACGTACAGGCTCGAGTTCACGAACGGGATCTGGATCAGGATCGTCAGCACGTAGATGCCGACGGCCCACCAGTTCACCGCCCCGTAGATCCCGTTCGGCTTGAAGATCTCCTCGATGCGGTAGCGGCCGCGCCGCACCAGGTAGAAGTCGGTGAGGTTGATGGCCGTCCAGGGCACCAGGAAGTACAGCAGGAACAGCACGAAGTTCGAGAGGTCCGTCAGGAAGTGGGCGCTCGCGAGCACCGCCAGGAGCGTTCCGATCACCGCGGTCACCGACGTGAGGGCGATGCGCAGCGTGATCCCCGGAGCGAACCGGCCCGTCGGCGAGATCGCCGTGGTCGAGCTCATGAACGCGCCGTAGAGATTCTCGATGTTGGCCGCGAAGATGCCGAGGATGAACGTGATGAGGAACAGCCACTTGATCGACGGGAACAGCCCGCCGAGGTAGTCGGCCGTGTTGGCCGAGGCCGCCGCGGCCGCGACGGTGCCGACGACCGCGCCGATGATCATCATCCATGACGCGCCGACCGCGGACCCGACGTAGGTGTACCAGAAGGTCGCCGCCGAGGACGTGTGCTCGGGCAGGTAGCGCGAGTAGTCCGACACGTACGGCGCCCACGTGATCTGCCACGAGGCGAAGATCGAGATCACCAGCAGGATGTTGGCGAACGTGTCGCCGGTGGCGTGATAGGCGGCGTGCGACCCGAGCACCTTCGCCGTGATCGCGATGAACGCGAGCACGAACAGGTACGAGGCCCAGCGGTCGTACCGGTGGATGAGGTCGTAGCCGACCCAGGTCATCAGCAGGGTCACGGCGTTGACCAGCACGATGCCCCAGTCGGTCGACACGTGCAGGAGGCTGGATGCCGCCTCGCCCCCGAGCACCGCGCTGCTGACGAAGAAGCCGATGTACATGATGACCACGATCACGAGCGGCAGCTCGGCCCCGAACATCCCGAACTGCGCCCGGCTCTGGATCATCTGCGGGACCCCGAGTCGCGGTCCCTGCACCGAGTGGTAGGCCATGAACAGGCCCCCGACCAGGTTCCCGATCAGGATCGAGAGGACCGCCCAGGACAGGCTGAGCCCGAACACCGCCGTGGCGAGCAGGCCCGTCGCCACGGTCGTGATCTGGGCGTTGCTCGCGAACCAGATCGTGAGGAGGGTGTCGGGCCTCCCGTGCCGCTCGCTCAGCGGAATGAACTCGATGGCCCGGCGCTCGACCAGGCCTCCCCCTTGCTTCTGCGCTGCCATTCCTTCCCCCCTCCGTTCGCTGCCGACCCGACCCTGGTCGGTCCCCGTCGCGTCGACGGGCGTCACCGGGGACCCCTTCCCTCCCCTCCCTCCGTCATTCGGCGCCGGCCGCCCGTCCTCCGGGACCCATCAGCGCTCGTTCCAGCAGCGCGAACCCCTCCTCGCCCGGCACGGTGACCCGCACGGCCCCTGGGACGCCGAGCGCCGACCCCGGCCGCACGCTCACCCCGCCGGCCAGCAGTCGCTCGATCAGGCCGGCCTCGTCCTCGGCCAGCACCAGGACGAAGTTCGCCTGGGACGGGATGGTCCGGTAGCCGGCTCGCTCGAACAGCTCCCCAAGACGCCGCCGGCCGGCCCGGACCCACGCCACCGTGCGGTCGAGGTGGGCTCGGTCCGCGAGCGCCGCGGTCGCGGCGACCTGCGCGAGCGCGTTGACCGAGAACGGCGCCCGGATCCGGCGAAGGTCCGTCACCACCTCGGGCGGTCCCACGAGGTACCCCACCCGCATCCCGGCGAGCCCATACGCCTTCGAGAAGGTCCGGAGCACGACCAGCCGTCCCTCGGCGGCCAGCCGCACGGCACTGGTCTCGGCCGGGTCGTCGGCGAACTCCACGTACGCCTCGTCGACCACCACGAGGCCGGCGCGGGCCGCCGGCAGCGCGGCCTCGATCGCCCGCGCCGGGACGGCCGTCCCCGCCGGGTTGTGCGGGTTCGCGACGAGGCAGAGGTCGACCGGGACGGCCGTCATCGCCGCCACGTCGTGAGCCCAGCCGGCCAGCGGAACTCGCCGCACCCCCGCGCCGAGGGACCGCGCCGTCGTCTCGTGGAGGCGATACGAGGGATCGGCCACGACGACCGACCCACCCGCGGCCGCGTAGGCCATGACCAGCAGGAGGATCAGCTCGTCGGACCCGTTGCCGACGAGGATGCGGTCGGGCTCGACGTCGTGGAGCCCCGCGAGCCGCTCTCGCAGGACCGTCGCCAGCGGATCGGGGTACCGGTGGACCCTCGGGAGCGCCGCCCGGACGGCGGTCGCGACGACCGCGGGCGCGACGAGCCCGGGCTCGTTCGACGCCAGGCTTCCGGCGTCGCTCGGCGCTGGGCGACCGGGGACGTAGGGCTCCAGGGCCGCCACCCACGGACGCGGGGTGATCCTCACCCGGCGGCCTCCGCGCTCGTTGCCCCGAGACGCTCCGACACGCGGGCCGCGGCAGCCCTGACCGCCGGCGCAACCTTTCCGGCGGGCAGCCCTCCATGACGCAGGTAGCTCACGCCGATGGCGCCACAGCAAGAGCCGGCGGCATCGAAGACCGGCGCCGCCACGCATCGGATGCTCGCGGCGGTCTCGCCCTCGTCGACCGCGTACCCACGCTTGCGGACCGTCGCGAGCACCACCTGGAGGTCCCGCCGCGCCATCGGCCCACCGAGGGCGCCCAGCAGGGACAGGTCCTGCGCGTCCACGGCAGACGGGGCCGCATGGGCGAGGCACGCGCGGCCGATCGCCGTCAGATGGGCCGGAAGGCGGGCGCCGACGGCGCTCGCCAGCAGGACGGCCTCACCCGGCGGGTCCTCCTTGGCGAGGTAGACCGCGTGCGGCCCGTCCACGATCGCAAAGTGCGCCGTCGCCCCGACCTGCTGGGCGAGGCCGGGGAGCTCGGGAGCCGCCGCTCGCAGGGGCGTGACCCCCCGCAGGTAGGCGGCTCCGACCTCGAAGGCCGCGAGCCCCAGACGGTAGGCGCCGTGATCAACCTCGAGGAAGCGCGCGGACGCGAGCGCCCGGAGCACGGCATGGAGGCTGCTCTTCGGGGCCCCGAGGTCGCGGGCGAGCTGTGCGAGCGTGGCGCTGCGTCCCTCGTCGCGGGCGAGCAGCCCCAGAACTCCCAGCGCCCTGGCCACCGAGGTGCTCACAGTCACGTCCAGTGTTCGGATATACGAATGCCATTCGGAATCGCGAACACGCGCATCCTAGGCCGGCGTGCGGCCCCGGTCAACGACGCTGCGGGACGGCGCGGGACGGGCCGGCTCCGAGCCGGTCAGGCCGGGCTTCCCCGGCCGAGCGGTGCGGGGTACCGTAGCGTCGTGTCCGCCCCACGACATCCCCTGCTCTAGCGCGTCGCCCGGCGCACCCTGAGCTGGACGTTCTTCAGCTGGTACTGGGGCGATGCCATCGCGGTCGACGGGCTGCTCGAGGCCTCACGGGCCGGGATCCCCGAGGCTCGCGCCCATGTCCTGACGTCGCTGGACCGCTGGGCGCGGATGGGCCCGGACAGCTTCGACGACGCGCTCGCCCCGGGGCGTGCGATCGTCGAGCTCGTCGCGGAGGGCGACCTCGCGCCGGCCGCGGCCGAGCGCTTCCTGGCGAGCATCGACCGGCTGCCCACCTTCGACGGCTCCATCCCCCTGCTCGAGCCGCACCGGCCGGCCTTCCGGTTCGGCGTGTGCATCGACGCCGTCTACCATCTGCCGCCTGCGCTGGCCGCGGCGGGCGCCTGGGGGGGCGACCGCGAGCGAGTCGCGCAGGCGGTCGCCATCGCCGAGCGCGCCGTCGATCTGCTCGCCTGCCCCGCCGGCTGGTCCCAGTGGTACGACGCCGCCCTCCGCCGCAACAACGGCATCCCCTGGAGCCGGGGCATCGGGTGGGCGCTCCTCGGACTGCTCGACCTGCTCGACCTGCTCGCCGCCGCAGGCTCCGTCCAGGGCGTGGGCCGCATCCAGGACATGGCCGGCGCCATGCTCGAGCGGCTCGGGGCCAGCCAGGGAGCCGATGGCCGCTGGCGCTCGGTGCTGGACGACGACGAGGCTGCCTGCGAGACCTCCACGTCGGCTTTCTTCGTCGCGGCCGTCCACCATCCCGCCGCAGCGACTCTGTACGAGCCGCCCACCGCGGTGCTCGAGTCCGCCGTCGCCGCCCTGACCTCCTCGATCGACGCCGACGGCATCTGCCAGGGCGTGAGCGCCGACATCCTCCCCGGCTGGGACGTTCGCCCCTACCGAGCCTTCGGCGTCGAGCCCTCCCCCTGGGGCCAGGGCGCGGCGCTCCGCGCGCTGACGGCCCTGCGGGGTGCCGCCCCGTGACCGAGGGCGGGACGCGCCGCCCGACGGTTGCAGGGCGGCACGCGCCGGCGACCGTTCAGCGCTAGCCCGCGCTAGCCCAGGCGCTCGATGATCGTCGCGTTGGCCATGCCGCCGCCCTCGCACATGACCTGCAGGCCGTAGCGCCCGCCGGTGCGCTCGAGGCCGTGCACCAGCGTGGTCATGAGCTTCGCGCCGGTCGCGCCAAGCGGGTGGCCGAGGGCGATCGCCCCGCCGTTCGGGTTCACGCGCTCCTCGAACCACGCGTCGTCGATGCCGAGCTCCTTCTTCCAGGCCAGCACGACCGACGCGAAGGCCTCGTTGATCTCCACGGCGTCGAGGTCGGCGAGCGACAGGCCGGCTCGCTCCAGGGCCTTGCGCGTCGCGGGGATCGGGCCCGTCAGCATCATGACCGGCGAGTCGCCGACGACGGCGAACGAGACCAGGCGCGCCCGCGGGGTGAGCCCGAGCTCCTCGGCCGTCTCGCGGCTCGCGATCAGCAGCGCCGCAGCGCCGTCGGAGATCTGCGAGGAGTTCCCGGCCGTCACCGTCCATCCGGTGAGCTCGCCGGAGAACATCTCCTCGAACTGCGGCGACTGGAACGCCGGCGCGAGCGTCCCCAGCTTCTCGCGGTCGGGCTCCATGCGGACGCCCTCGTCGTGGTCGAACAGGATCTCGGTGCCGTCGACCGTCACCTTCATCGGCACCACCTCGCGCTCGAATCGACCCTCGCGGATGGCCCCGGCGGCTCGCAGGTGCGAGCGGTGGGCGAAGTCGTCGGACTGCTCGCGCGTGATGCCCCACTTCGAGGCGATGAGCTCGGCCGAGATCCCCTGCGGCACGAGCTTGCCGTCGTAGCGCGCGGGGAGCCTGGTCCCGAACGGGCTCTGGCCCATGGTCGAGGAGAACATCGGCACGCGCGTCATCGACTCGACCCCGGCGGCGACCACCAGATCGTAGGCGCCGGCCATCACGCCCTGCGCGGCGAAGTGCGCGGCCTGCTGGGACGACCCGCACTGCCGGTCGATGGTGGTCGCTGGCGTGGTCTCGGGGAAGCCCGCCGCAAGCCACGCGTTGCGCCCGATGTTGAACGTCTGCTCGCCGGCCTGCGAGACGCAGCCGGTGATGCTGTCCTCGATGCGCTCGGGGTCGACGCCGGTCCGGGCGACCAGCTCGCGCAGCACGTCGGCCAGCAGGTCGACGGGGTGAACGTCCTTCAGGCTGCCGCCGCGCTTGCCGACGGGGCTGCGGACGGCCCCGACGATCACGGCCTCGCGGACCTCGGGCATCGTGGCTCCTTTCGCGGATGTCGTTACCTACTGTCCGGTAACCTACGATCGCCCGAGCCTATGCCCGACCGCGCCGACCGTCAACACGAGTATGGGCTAGGTGGCGGGGAGTCTCGGATCGGCGCGAAACGTATCGGAGCTCCGCTGGCATGACGACGATTCTTGGCTCGAGCGGCTCCTCTCGGCGGAAAGGTGTGCCGACACGGCGCGATGTTGGCGCCCTCATGTCACAGGTCACCGGTACGCTTCCCTTGCCGGGCGGCTCCGGTAACCGTCGCCGCACCGATTCCACCCCGTCTTGCCGTTCGGGAGGAGGAGGCATGGGGGGCCCATGGATAGTGCAGAGCAACTCTTCGAGGCTCCCGGCGGGACGCTGACGACTGCCACCACCCTGAGGCCCATCTCCTTCTGCGTCGAGTGCGGCGCGCCCCGATTCGAGGACTCGGACCTCTGTCGGCCGTTCGACGAGCCCGTCCACGACTGCAACACGGACCGGTGGCTCTGGACGGAGTCGCGGCTCGGGTGGGAGACTCCCGGCGCTGACCAACGGAGGCGAGCGCAGTGACGAGCGATGGGTTCGATCGGGCTGCCTCGGCCGTGGACGAGATTCTGCAGTCCGACCACGCCGAGGAGCGCGTCCGCAGATACTTCGATCCACGGTCCGGGTACGCGGCGGAGACCTTCAACACCCTTTCGCCGAACGAGCCGGATCGAGTCACCTCAGCGGACCTCCTTGCTGTCAGCCTGCTCAGCGTGCCCGTCGACGCCCGGATCGTTCGGTGGTTCGAGGAGGGCGAGAACGCGGCAGAGATCTCTCGCCTCCTCGCCGAGATCCCAGAGGTCGATATCTGGGAGGCCGGCCCGGAGGTGCTTGCCCCGGACGCGCCTGCGTGGAGGCTGTGGGACCTCGTGCGCGGGGCACGGATCGGGATGGGCCCGACCCGCACCAGCAAACTCATGGCGCGCAAGCGCCCTCGCCTCATTCCCATCGTCGATGACATGGTGAGGGACGTCATCAAGGTGAGCGAGGAGTGGGGTTTCTTTCGCTGGTACCTGCAGGACTCGGGGCGAGTGAGCCAGATCCGCCGGCTGCTTCCTCCTGAGCTTGCCGACAAGATCAGCGTGCTGCGGACCCTGGACGTCGCGATCTGGATGGGGGCGGTCTAGGTCCAGGCCAGCCGAAGCGTCGGGCCCCTTCTCATGGGTCATCGCGGAGATCCAACACGAGTACTCCCGACCAGAACGTCATCGTCAGGACCTTCGCCACGAGGGCTTCGGGCAGAGCCCGGATCGCGATGTGGGCAGCCAGAGTTCGGCCCAGGAGCAGTCCCTTGTCAATCTCCGCAGGAGTGATGTCCGCGACCACACGGGCTTCGGTCCCGCCCGCGAGCGGAAAGCGAAAGGCGGGCGCTTGGGGAATGACCGCGCCGGGTGGATGGACAGGTGGGATCCGCTGGCACACCTCCAGCGGATGCTTGTCGCCGCTTGGTATCCGGAACCGCTCCTTGTCCCAGTTCGCCCAGCGAACATGCCACGGGGGTCCGGTCGAATGAGCCTGCTGGCCTTCGAGCGCCACGATCTTGGCCTCGAAGGCACGCTCGGGTCCGTCATTCACAACCATGATGCGCACGAGCCCACTGACCGACTCCATCGGCGGCAGGAGGACCACGTAGGCGTCAAACATCGGGTCGGACTCGGGATCGAAGAGCTGCACGCGTGGCTCGAGGCTGCTCGAGAAGCCGACGCGCACGTGCCGGGTGATGGCGGCCTCCGGCACGACGGATGAGACCCGGACGCTCGCGGTGACCGTTCGCTGTTCGAGATCTTCCCTGTCACGAAGCCCCGAGGGCAGGACGACGCGTTCGCCCATCGGGGTCAGGAAGGTCATCGGCGGGTTCCGGTAGTGACCATGCACGTAGTCGATGCCCGCCTGCCTGTCGAGCTCGACGAGCTCGAGGAAGCCGCTGCTTCCTTGGAGCAGGGGGCGCCGCGCGACGGTCCCTGCCTCCCTCCACTTGATGTTCCAGGGAAGGGGGGGCGCCCTGTCGACGCCGGTGAGCGAGGTGACCTCCGCCTCGAACTCGGCCTGGCCTCCTTGATTGGTGACCTTCAGAAGGACCTGACGGCCACCGTCCACGAGTGGCTCGACATCGAACGTCGGCTTCCCAGAGGCTATAGTTCCCGGCCCCGGCGTGCGTTCTCCGCGCGTTCGACGCTCGCGCGTCACAGCGACAACGAACCAGATGGCCCCCCCTGCCAACCCTGTTGACGACCCAAGGATCACGCCGAGGCTGTGGTGGTAGTGGACGCCGCCAAGAAGCGCGAAGAAGGCAGCGATGACGAGCGTTCCAGCCCACTCCCTCGAGCGCATGGGCGAATCATCGCACCAACGTCCCACAGCCCGCGGTGGCGCCTCGGGGTCGACCCGAGTCTGCTCCGAACTCCCCGGAGTACCTATCCGCTGGAAGGAGTTGATGGCACGACGAATCGGCCTGTTGCTCCGACGAGCGACCTTCGGGTCTGATCGGGCGACAGAGATCCTTCCTCCACGAGAACCCATAGCCGAAACAGCTGGGCGGTGTCGACCACCAACCCCGCCGAGTGATCCGCGAACTCGCGAAGCTTTCCCTCCGAATCGTACGCTCGCCGCTCTCGTCCGCCAGCTCGAGGAGCTGGTCGAGGCGATGGTGGCAGCTCTCCTGTTTGCCGCTCCCGAGTCCGGAGCAAAGCTGTCAGTCCTGCTCCGCAACTACCGGAGGGCCCTCATTCGGGACGCGCTGCTGAACGTGAGGCAGGGTGACAACGTGGTGGAGTTGGGGCGGGCAAGACCGGGGCCGCGCTCCAGGCGCCTATCCGACCAGACCTGACAGCCTGGATCGAGTTGGCAGCTAGCTCTGTGTGAACCGCCGCCCGTACTCAGAGCAGAGCTTCTGGATGAACGCGTCGTAGTGGAGCGGGTCGCCGATCTGCGGAGCAGGCGCCGAGGTGACGTACTTCGTCGAGGGGTTGGCGATGTTGTCGTGCGAGACGACGACTGCGCAGCCCGCGTCGATTCCACGTCCTTCGGTTCCTCCGCGGCTCGTCACCGCCCGCATCTCGCTCATGCAGTGTGCCACCAAGTCGGTGGGGTTCTTGTGGATGGTCATGTGCGAGACAAGCGGTGACTGGAAGCGCGGCGCGGCGTTGATGACCATGACCACGCCCGCGATGGCAGCGTTGCTGTAGTTGTGGACGTGCTGGTGGTGGGCTTCGAAGTCGCGCTTGCGATTCTTCACCGCCTTGTGATGCTCGGTCATCACGCCCTTGATCTCAATCGCAATCTGGATCGTCGAAGGGGGAGCGCACGCGATGCCAGCTTGCGGTACATCGGCCACCGTCTCAGCTGGCGGGCCCATGGCCAGGTCCGTGTTCCAGGTCACCGTCCCGACCTGCAGCTTCACGTTGATCGCGTACACCAGCCGCCCTGCTTCAGCCTTCGCACGCATCGGTTCGCAGGTGCGGAGCAGGTCCGCAACGATCGCCAGGGCCAGCGCGTTCGAGTGCTTATCCGACCGCGGGTGGTAGCCCTGGCTCCTCAGGTGCTCGAGAAAGGAAGCAGGGAGGGCCATGTCGACAGTCTGCCCGGCCGGGACACCGCGGGCAAGCATCTGCACGGCGTGTCGCCGGTGACTGCTTGTAGTGTCGTTGCCTCCCGATAGACTCCGGCGGGAGAGGGAGAGGATCAGTGCCACCGCAGCCGGCGAAGAACCCTCGCGAGCAGTTGAGGGAAGGGCCAACGACCCACCAGGTCATCTTGGGCGACGCCAGACAGATGCCTGAGATCCCGGATGAGTCCGTGCACCTCGTCGTCACTTCACCACCGTACGCCAACCTCAAGGAGTACGAGCCGGGCAATCCGAGCCAGCTCGGTGACATTGACGACTACGACAAGTTCCTCGACGAGCTGGACAAGGTGTGGCAGGAGTGCGCCCGCATCCTGGTCCCCGGAGGCCGGATCTGCTGCGTCGTCGGAGATGTCAACGTGGCGAGGTCGAATGGGGGCCGCCATTACGTCCTTCCCCTGGCAGCCGACATCCGGGTCCGCGCTCGGCGACTGGGGCTGGATCACCTGCAGGGCATCATGTGGTACAAGGTCGCGAACATCAGGCTTGAGGCTTCGAGGTCGACTCGCTACCTGGGAAAGCCCAACCTCCCGGGTGGCATCATCAAGAACGACACCGAGCACATCCTCTTCCTGCGAAAGCCGGGTTACCGATCCCCATCCGGCGCGATGGAGGCGGCAAGCTTCATCCCAACCGAGGACTACATCCGGTGGTTCAGGTCCATATGGGATGACATCCCGGGCGCGTCGCTGAAGGACCATCCGGCTCCGTTCCCGCTTGAGGTCCCGAGCCGTCTGATCCGCATGTTCAGTTTCACCGGCGACACCGTGCTGGATCCCTTCCTCGGAACGGGCACGACGACGCTCGCCGCCATGAGGTGGGGCCGCTCGTCAATTGGCTACGAGGTCGAGCCGCACTACCTGTCGCTCGTGAGGCACCGTCTGGCGCAGCCGAGCCTCCTGCACGACGCCGCTCTAACCTTCGAAGAGCGCCCGTAGCTCCGGGAGCCCGTCGGCGGGCTCACGCCAGGAGAGAACCGGGAGGTTTCTCCCCTGCGGCAGTTCTGCTCAACACCTCCCAGGCTGAGCGGGCGCGTGAGGCCCTCCGCAGGCAGGATCCGTGGCGAGAAGTCCCCGAGTATGATCGGGCCGCGATCGCTCTAGCTCTGTACCTGCGGGAATGCGAGCGGACGCCACCGAGGCGCCAGCAGTGCGGTGGTGCCCTCGCCGGCCGCCGACGGGATCAGCGGTACTGCGGGACGGCGTGCCGCAGACGCGCAGCGCGGCGCAGGGCCAGATGACTTGTCGAAGGGTGCTTCCTCCGGAGCGACCCAACTTCGCCGGACCAGCCGAGACTACGCCCGCCCTGTCCGACGGCAGCAAGCAAGATGAGGGCAAGGTCATCGGCGCGACGCGTCTGATCGAGGTTGCAGCCCCCCCTCCGGGGGGTCGGAGCTGGATGTCACGGATCCCGCCACTTCCGGGCCGCCGCCACCTAACCCGTCAACACGAGTATGCGCCACCCCTGTTCGCCTCCTCGGATGCAGGGCTCGGGTCAGCGCCGGAGGCCAGGGAGCTCCGGTCAGCTGAGGAGCTGCGCGTGGACCCTCGCGATGACCTCGCTGAGGGCGGGCAGGTCGGTCTTTGCGACGAAGTCGAGGGCTCCGGCGAGCTCGGCGTCGGCGCGGGCGAACTCGTCGTCGTACAGGGAGAGGATCACCACCTGGGTCTCGGGGAGGTCCTCCCGGATGACGCGGGTCGCGGCAAAGCCGCTCATGCCGCGCATGCGCGCGTCCATGATCACGAGGTCGGGATGAAGCGCTCGTGCCCGCTCGATCGCCTCTGGCCCGTCGCCGGCCTCGCCGACCACCGTCGCGGGGGCCTCCATCTCGCGCAGGTAGTAGCCGACGCCCGCCCTGGTGGAGGCGTCGTCGTCAACGACGAGCACGCGAAGCGGACGCTCCAGCGCGCTCAGGCTCCCTCGGGGACGGATCTCGAGCAAACCCTGAGCCTCCTCGCCTTGTCCGCTCAGCATGGGCATCCTTGTCTCCAGTCCTGCACGGCTAGGCATCGGCAGTGACGAGGCCGCCCGACCAGGACCGTTGGTCCCTTCGAGTCTGGGACACCCGGCCAGCCTGGCGGATCCAGATCCAAGGCGCAGGCCCGCGGCCTGGCGCGCCCCGGCTACGGGCGGGCGGCGCCGACGAACACTGGCCACCACCACGAGGCGAGCCGTTCCACCCGCACATGATCGCCCGTGTGGGGGGCGTCGATCATCAAGCCATCGCCGACATAGATCCCGACGTGGGAGAGGCCGTAGAAGAACAGCAGGTCGCCCGGGCGCAGGCGCCACCGGGACACGTGCGGGAACCGTGAGTACTGCGCCGCGGCCTCGTGCGGCATCCTGATCCCCGCACGGCCCCACGCCCACATCGCGAGGCCCGAGCAGTCGAACCCCGCCCGCGGGCTCGCGCCGCCGTACACGTAGGGGATGCCCACGGCGGTCCGGGCGGCCTCGACGGCCACGCGGGCGCGCCAGGGCACGGGGCGCCCGCGCCCGACGGTGACCTCGATCGGGGTCGTCGAAAGCTCGAGCCGCTCGCGCCCGGGCGACTGCGACAGCACCCTGCCGGCGTTCTCCAGACGGCGGACGGGAACGACCCGCACGACGAGCCGCGCCGTGAACCCGGTCCGGGCCACGCGGGCGCCCGCCTGTTGGAGCGTCAGCCACTGGAGATCGGGGGTCCGGGTCTCCGGGGAGGAGGCTGCCGGCGAGGTCTCCGAGGGGATCGGCGAGGTCGCGTGGCCGGCCGCGCGTGCGCCGACCGGCGTCAACGCGGCAGTCGTGATTATCACGAACACTGCCATCGAGGTGACGGCCGCCATTGCGCGTGAGATCTCGTGTCTTGGGTGGCGGGTCATCGTGGGATTGGCGGTCGCTGAGCCCCATTGGCGCGCTCCGCACCGCATGGACGCGGCAGGGCGCGCGACGGCCCGCGTGGGATGACGAATGAAGAATTCCCACGAACCCTACACGCCCCGCATTGCGGTGTCAACCGAGAATCGGTCGCGGGTCGGGCCGGCCCGACGAGGGGAGTCGAGGACGCGGCCGCCGCGGCCCTGTCACGCGCCCGGTCCCACGGCGGAGAATGGCCCCATGAACGGAGGCATCGCCCGACCCGAACCGGCGCGCGACCCCCGGAAGCGGGCGCGCGCCTACGACGCGTGGTTCGAGGCCGGATGGGGCCGCCACGCGTTCGAGGTCGAGGCGGCCGCCATCCTCGGCACGACGGGGCCCCTCGAGGGGCTGCGGGCCCTGGACGCCGGGTGCGGCACCGGGCGCTTCGGGGCCCTCCTCGAGGAGGGCGGCGCGAGGGTCGTCGGGCTCGACGCCGATCCCGGCATGCTGGCCGTCGCCGCGGAGCGCCTGCCGGGGCCCCTGGTGCTCGGGGACGTCCGCGACCTGCCCTTTCGCGACGCCGCCTTCGACCTCGCGATCGCGGTCACCGTCCTCGAGTTCGTGGACGTCCCGGCCCGCGCCGTCGACGAGCTCGCCCGGGTCGTCCGCCGCGGGGGGCGGGTCGTGATCGGCGCGCTCAACCCCGCGAGCCC
>JAJYGO010000222.1 GCA_021785115.1 Chloroflexota bacterium
CGGCGGAGACGATGTACTCGGCGGCCATCAGCCACTCCTCGATGGTCGCGCCGTAGCCGCGCTTGAGCATGACCGGCCGCTCGACGCGGCCGACCGCCTGCAGCAGGGAGTAGTTCTGCATGTTGCGGGTGCCGATCTGGAGGATGTCCGCGTATCGGTTGACGATGTCGACCTGGCCGGGCTCCATGACCTCGGTGATCACCGGCAACCCGGTCTCGCGGCCTGCCTCGGCCAGGTAGCGCAGCCCCTCGACGCCCAGGCCCTGGAACGAGTACGGACTGGTGCGCGGCTTGAAGGCACCTCCCCGCAGGATCGTCGCGCCGTCCGAGGCGACCGCATGTGCCGCCTCCGTCAGCTGGTCCCGACTCTCGATCGAGCACGGGCCCGCCATGACGGTCAGCGACCCGTCGCCGATCGTCGCGCTGCCGACGTGGATCACGGTGTCGGCCGGGTGGAACTCCCGGCTCGAGAGTTTGAACGGGCGCGTGATCGGCGTGACGGACTCGACCCCGGACAGCGCCGAGAGGCGGTTCATCAGGAGCTGCTTGCGCGGACCGACGTCGCCGACGACCGCGATCACCACGCGGTCGGTCCCCGGGCTCTCGTGCGGGTGCAGGCCCTCGGCGAGGACCTGCGCCTTGACGGCGTTGATCTCCTCCTCGCCCGCTCCCACCGCCATGACGACGAACATCGGATCGACCTCTCAGGCTCTGGGCCGCCCTCGCGGCACGCCACCATCCCCGACAACGCGCGTCCTGCATAAACAAAAAAGCAGAGGTCCGAGACCTCTGCCCACCCGGCACGATCCGCCCGGGGCCTTCAGGACCTCCGAGCCATCATGCCGGGCTCTCGTAAAAGTAGAAGCGACTGCGCATCGTGCGCGAACAGTAGTGGACGCGGCGAGTTCGTGTCAACGACGCCCGGAGGACGCCCGGGGGACACCTGGGCGGGCCGCCGTGCGAGCCCTGGGGCATGTGCCAATCGGCCTCCGGTGACAGGCCGAATGGCACGTTGACAGGCTTGACGTGGCGCGATCCATCCGGGATACTCACCGGCGAGTCCGGTTCGCGCGCGTCAGGGACGGGGCCGTCGGGGGGTTGGTCTCGAGCGAGCGACGGGACGTCGCCGTCGCTCGATTGGCCTGAGGGGGCGTGAACGACGGCAACGGCGCTGTCGGGCCTGGGGGGGCCCGCGCGCCCTTTCTCTCGTGGCGTGATGCCAGACCCCGTCCATGGTGCAGGGGCAGACTTGGACCGCGTGCCGCCGCAGGATCCTCGGCCGATGATGTCCGCGGCAGGATCGCGATGGGGGGTGGCGCGCCCGGCGGGACTCGAACCCACGGCCTTCAGGTCCGCAACCTGACGCTCTATCCACTGAGCTACGGGCGCCCGAGACGGATGGCGGAGAGGGAGGGATTCGAACCCTCGGAGCAGGTTACCCCACTCAACGGTTTAGCAAACCGCCGCACTAGGCCTCTATGCGACCTCTCCGCGCGGCCCGGATCATAGCACCGGCCCCGCCGACCCCGGGGGCGAGACGAGGGTTCGGGGAGGCGAGACGGCGCGGGGCGACCGGTCAGCCGGACGGCGGGACGACCGCCAGCCGAGGCGCGGGCCGACCGCGCAATTCGCCCTGGGCGGTCGCCGTCGGCGCTGGCCCCCGGGGCGTGTCCGTCAGGCGGTGACCAGCATCATCGGCCGTCCCTGCCGGTCGGAATACTGCGGCCGCAGCCGATCGAGGTTGTACATCGTGTCGACGTCGACCCTGCGCGCCCCGAGCTTCGGATCGGGCAGCGGACTGTGCGTGAACGTGCCGTTGAGGATGGCGGCCATCTGCCCGGTCTCTCCGCCCTCGACCAGGTCCATCGCGATGTTCGCGAACGTGATCCCGACGATCGTGTCGACGCCGTCGGGGTCGCCGCTCCGGATGTCGTAGGTCAGCTCGCTCGCCACGGCATCCTCGCCCGTGCGCCGGTGGATCTCGTCGGCCAGTGCCTCGCCCACGTTGACCTTGTGGCGGTGCCCGTAGCTGTCGCTCTCACCGTACTCGGCCAGCGTCCCGCCCTCCCACATCGCACCCTCGGCCGTGACGACGATCGCGTAGTGGCTCGGGTTGTCCCGCTTGTCCTCGACGAGCAGCTGGCAGAGGCGGTCGATGTCGTACGGCGCCTCCGGGATCAGGCAGCGCGTGGACGTGACGTACGACGTCAGGAGCGCCGTGAAGCCCGCGTCGCGCCCGAAGATCCGGAACACACCGATCCGCTCGTGCGAGCCGAGGGTCGTGCGCTGCCGGTTGATGAGCTCCTTCGCCCGGTCGATCGCGGTCGAGAACCCGATGCAGTACTCCGTCCCCTGGACGTCGTTGTCCATCGTCTTCGGGATCCCGATCAGCGGGACGCCAGCCTCGACGAGCGCGTGCGAGAAGCTCTGCGTGTCGTCGCCACCGATCGGCAGCAGGTAATCGATCCCGAGCCGGCCGATGTTGTCGAGCACGACCGGCGTGAGGTCGAAGACACCGTCCGAGATCTCCATCGAGGCGAGACGGTCCTGGGGCACGGCCGAGGGCAGCACGGCCCGGCCCATCTTCCGAGGGTTCGTGCGGGACGTGTGGAGCCACGTGCCGCCGGTCCGGTCGATCGTCCGGGTGTTGTGGCGGTCGAGCCTGACGACGTACTCGGGATCGGGATCGGAACCCGGCCGCATGTGGGTCAGGCCCTGCCAGCCTCGGCGGATGCCGTACACCTCGTAGCCGAGCTCCGTCGCCCGGAACGTGACGCTCTTGATGACGGAGTTCAACCCGGGGACGTCGCCGCCGCCCGTCAGGATGCCGATGCGATGCGCAGTCACGGTGATGCTCTCCTCGGCGCGACGCACCCAGTCCGGGGGACGCGCGGATGGGTCCGCGCGGACAGGTCGCCGCCGCCAGAACTTTCGAAGCGTGCGGACAGCATGGTACCGGCGCGAGGGGCGCCTGTATGATCGATCGCGTGAACTACGAGCTGTTCATGGGTGAGGCGCTCGCAGAGGCGCAGCTTGGGCTTGACGAGGGCGAACCGCCGTGCGCCGCCGTGGCCGTGGTCGACGAGGCGATGGTTGCCCGGGCGCGCGACAGGGTGCGCGAGACGGGTGACCCGACCGCCCACGCCGTCGTCGTCGCCGTCCGCGAGGCCGCGCGACGCCTGGGTCGCGAGCGGCTCGCGGACGTCACGATCTTCACGACGGTCGAACCGTGCGTGATGTGCGTCGGCGCGCTCCTCCAGGCGGACATCGAGACGCTCGTGTTCGCCGCGCCCGACCCGGAGAACGGAGCCGCGGGCGGCGCGATCCAGCTCGCCCAGTCCAGCCAGCTGCCGCGGCGGCTGCGAGTCGTGAGCGGGATCCGGCGCGACGAGGTCGAGGAACTCCGCGGCCGGTCGCGGGCCCACGTGCAGGCCGGGGGGCGGGCGGCGCAGTCCTGACGGTCGATCGGCCGGAGTCGATTGGCCGGAGCGGGCGCCGGCGGGGCTTTGGTATCCTCGTCGGCGGAGAGGTGTCCGAGTGGTTGATGGTGCCGCTCTCGAAAAGCGGTGTGCGAAAGCACCGTGGGTTCGAATCCCACCCTCTCCGCCACTCACATCGATCTGCCCGAGCCCGCGGAGAGGTCGCCTAGTGGCCTAGGGCGCCGCACTGGAAATGCGGTACAGCGCAAGCTGTCGCGGGTTCAAATCCCGCCCTCTCCGCCACCCCCCTCAGCTGCCGTTCCTGCCGGCCCGCTCCCATGGGGGCCTGCCGCGCTGTCGCCGAAAGCGGAGCGTGCTGCGCCTCGCGACCTTGCAGCGCGGCCATCCTCTCGCCATCCCCGGGTGTTGCCCGGGCGTTGCGCGCATCCGTCCTGAACGCGCATCCCTCCTGAGACGGCGCTCCGCAAGCGGGCGCAACCGCGATCCCACGCGACGCGCGGCCGCCCGGGCACGTGACGCTGATCGTCGACGGCTTCGACGTCGGCGCCGTCGTCATGGCGATCGGCGGGATCGCCGAGATCGTGTTCGGCGTGCAGGGCGAAGGGCGGACGCTCGAGTCGATCGCACGAGCGCTCACCGCGGTCCGTTCCGGCGCCGCACGGCTGCGCAAGCGGGTCCGACGAGGGCGGTGCGGCCGGCGAGTGACGGGCGGCCGGCCGACGGTGGTGCCCTCCGCGCCTCCGGCCGGCGCAGGACGCCAATCGACACGAAGCCGCGGCCCCGAGCACGACCGCGCGACCCGGCCGCCGCGTCGCGGTATCATCGGCGGGCCGTGCTAGGCGGGGAGCCAGCGGTGCCCTGTACCTGCAATCCGCTCCAGCAGGGCCGAATTCCCTCC
>JAJYGO010000300.1 GCA_021785115.1 Chloroflexota bacterium
CGAGGGGTTAGTACTGCCGGCCGTCAAGCAGATCGATGAGGGGCGCGAAGGCCAGCGCGAGCACGGACTCTGACTCGAGCCCAACGCTTGGCACCCCAGCCAGGTGGGAGGCCGCCTCCACTGACTCGGCGGCCGGCAACCTAACAATCGCGATGGGGCCAAACTCGGACGCGGCCGATTCGATGATCATGTCTGGGCCCCTGGAGCGCGCTCGATTGCCGACGACGACAAGCGGCGCGCGGCCAATGCCGAGCGTGCGGGCCGCTGGTCCACTCGAGAGCGCGCGCAGCCCAGACATCTCACCTGGCAGCCTATCGGGGGTCCCCGTATCGACGACCCACGCAAGATACGAACGATCCGGAGCCAACGCCGCGGCCCGGAAGGCGGCCACCGTCATCGCCGTGTAATGCTCCGTGCTTCCGTCGACCACGATGGCGTCGTAGTCGACGGCAAGCACGTCGAACATCCGCTCGAGGATGGCGGCGTGAGTGGACAACAGTTGCCGACGCAGGGGCGCCTCGTCGCTCTCGAAGTAGTCCGCCTGGCTGCACACTCCGGGGAGCAGGCGCAGCCGATCCGGGATCAGCTCGACAGAGAAGAACTCCACATCACGTGCCGAACCGATAGCCGCCGCCGTTGCCGCTGAGTCTTTGGCACCCCAGGCATCACCCGCCCATCGCATGAGCGCGGAGATGCCACGTCTCTTGAGATCGACCGACCGACTTGCGTCGAACCGACGATGGGCGTCCGCGCCATACGCCGAGAGGTCGATCAGCATCACCTTGCGTCCGCGCATCGCCAGACCGTAGGCAACGTTCGTTGCGACCGTGGTCTTGCCGGCCCCGCCGAGTTGGCTGGTGACGACAAGCAAGCGCGCCCGTCCGCCCCCGGATACTTTCATCGTATTCATTCCCAGGGCCCCTTGGTGACTCAAGTGCCGTTATTCAATAGCGGCACTTGAGATGTGCAAGAAGCCTTTGCGTGACCTGGCGGCTGTCAAGGAAGTGACCCAATCCCCGAGCCACAGGAGACTGCGAATACTCTCCCGTCGGCCCTTGGTGTCTCCGCGACGACTGGGTCCAACCTCGACCGCGACTTGCGCTCGTAGCGCGCTGCGATGGTCAGTGTTCTGGACGGCGGTACGGCTCATCGCGATGGGCGGGGAGACTGCTTGGTTCCTCGCCGTTCACGGGGCACTCCTCTGGCGAGGAGGTCGGGTAGCCGCTGCACGCAGCGGTCTGGGCTGGCGGCGGTCCTCCTGAGCGCGGCCGCCACACGAAGTCTCGGTTGAGAGCTGGCACGATCAAGAAGTCTGCCGATGCGTCGCGCTCTCACTGCCGGCCCTCACCGACATCTCGCAGTCGCATCGTCGCAAAGCCTGATCATGGCGGACGTTCGCCACGATCCGGCACCCCGGGCGCCCGCCGATCTCTCTGGCTCCGACGCCCGGGCCTCTCCGCCCTCGCCCATCAGTCGGTTGACTGTGCATACCAGTCCAGCGGGTCAGCGACTTTGCCTACCGTGCCCCCGAGTCCGTCCGGGGGCGCTTGTTCATGCCGAATCCGTGAGCTTGGGCGAGTTCGACGTGCCGTCAAGGCCTGCGCCGGTGAAGGCGTGGCTGCGGGCGAAGGGCGACGAGGTGCTCGAGCGCCTGCCGGTGGCGGCCCGACAAGCACGTCGGATCTCACCGCCTTCCTGAAGCTCCGCGTCGAGGTCACGCTCAGAGGCGGCAAGGGGCGGCTTGCCAACCTCTCCCGCCTCGACATCCGGCTGCGGCTGATGGCCCTCACGTGGAACCGGCAAGATCGCCGAGACCGCTATCGGGAGATCCTGCTCGCGCACTTGCGCGACGAGCCTCGTCCGCAGCGCCTCTGGCGTCGCCACCTGGACGGGGAGTTCTACGATCCTTCCTGAGTCGTGGCGAGTTGAGGCAAAGTTGGGCGTGGCGGTCATCTCGGTCATCATCTACGTCGTTCTCGCCGCGCTCCTGTTCGCCGAGGGGCCGTCGCGCGCGGATGGCTGGTGGCGACGCGTCGCGTTCCTGGCCCTCGGCGGACTGGCTTTCCTGCTGATCGCTCGCGGCGGGATCGACACGCGCGACCTCCTCCGTGCGCCCTCGGTCTTCGACGTGGTGGTCGCAGCGTGTGTCATCGTGGTCGTCGCAGACTTCGTCGGACTGCCTTTGCCCATTGCACGACGACTTGGGATCGGGCTCCACAGTCGGGAGTGGGAGTTCGACAGCCGGCTCTACACGCTGCTGCAGGAGGCAAACCAGGCCGTCGAGGAGGTCAACACGGGCCGCGTGGAGGCCATTCAGCGGCTTCCCCGCATCGTGGCCCGCGTTCGCTCGCTGCGCGCCCCGGACGAGGACTGGGCGGCCGTGCGCGACGGTTTCGCTCTCGTCTTCGAGCAATACGCCGAGCTCCTCGCGCGCAACAGCGAGGCGTCAGCCTGGGAGGGGACGCTCGCCCTCAACCACGATCTCACCGAGCGCACGGATGCGCTACCGCGACACGGCTCCAGAATCCTGGGCAGGGACGCATTGCGCCGGCGCGGACCTCCCCACCGGCGATCGAGTGCGGATCGGCGGCCATCGCCTCCCAGCGACATAGCGCGTCATACACCGTTTGGTCCGCAGTCAGGTGTGATTAGCCATCGTCTCCGGCGAGGCACTACGCAACATTGCGTATTGTTCGCGCCCATTCACCAGCCGTAGAGTCGCCTCGGCCAGTCGTCCCTGCGTGGCGGTCCTCAGCGGCCGCACGCTGGTCGGTGAAGGGGAGCTCGGGGGGAGGGAGGCTAGCATGCGCAGACGTCTGCTCGTCCCCGTGATCGCCCTCAGCGTGCTTGCCACGCCGCTGGCGGGCCCCGTCCGCGCGAGTTCTCCGCCGGTTCCCGGCACGCCCGGCTTTGCCCCATCTTCCATGGCGCCGCAGGTGATGACGGCCGCGGGCGAGCCCCTTGCGCAGATCGGCTCGTGGACCGTTCACGGCAGCTATGTCGCCGCCGGGGTCGGCATGCGTAACCGTGGCTACGGCACGATCACGTTGAGCGGAATCCCCGCGAGCGCCCACGTGTCCCACGCCTACCTCTTCTGGGACGTCCTGGCCGACACGATCAGCCCCGACTTCGCCAGCGGTACGTTCGATTCCCAGCCGATCACGGGCACGCTCATCGGGAGCGACGGTAACCCCTGCTGGGGGAACGCAGCCAACTTCGCCTACCGCGCCGACGTCGCCTCGCTGGTTGCCGGCAACGGCGCCTATGCGCTCGCCGGCTTCGCCTCACACCTCACCGACGGGCAGGACCCCTGGAACGCTTACGACAATACGCCGCCCTTGCTCGAAGGGGCTTCTCTCGTCGCCGTCTACGAGGATCCGTCTGCCGCGCAGACCCAGGTGCTGCTGTACGACGGTGCGGCCGGAGATGCGTATACCACCCTGACCCAGACCCTGAGCGGTTTCACCGCGGTGGCGCCCGTGGGCGCCCAGACGACCTTCATCGTGGGCGACGGCCAGGCCGTCCCCCAGAACCCTCCGACCTTCGACGGGACGCCCCTCCCAGCGGCCACGCTCGATGGCAGCGACCCGCAGGCCGGGCCTGACTACAGCCTGAACAACCTGTGGGACACGCGCACGGTCGACGTCTCCAGTCTTGTGAGACCGGGCGACACGAGCGCCAGCGCCACCATCGATGGGACGGCCGACTGCCATGTCTGGGTCGCCCAGGCGCTGGCCGTTTCGAGTGCGAGCCAGCTCCCGGTGCTGTTCGTGCACGGCTACGGAGCGAACTACCGCTCCAACAACTGGATCAACACCCCGCCGCAGCAGCCGAGCGACGGCTTCATTGCCGAGCTCGGACGCAAGATCGGCGCCGATGACATCACCAGCCTCCCCTACGTCCAAGACGTGGGCTATGCATTGAGCGGCGTCTGCAACCCGCCGCCGGCCGCGCTTCCCGAGACGCCCGACGGGGGGATGCCCTACGATGCCGCTTCGGCCACCCGGGACGCGTGCGACAGTAACAGCGACATCGGGCTGAACGCGGTCGCGCTCGACGCCGAAGTGCAGGCCTTGTATCAACAGACCGGGCGGCCGGTGGTGCTCGTCGCCAACAGCATGGGCGGCGCTATCGTGCGAGGCTTCTTCGCCTACTCGTACGAGCGCAACGACGGAGTAGCCGCGAGCATGGTCGACAGCGCCTTCTACATCGAGGGCGCCCACCAGGGGGCTCTCCCGACGGCCGATGCCGTCCAGCAAGCGCCCGACCTCGTCGTGCAGCTCATCAGGCAGTGGCTTTCATCGAGCGGCAACCTGCCCAGCGGGCCCGCCGTGAGTGACCTCGCGCCACAGAGCACCTGGTACACGTGGGTGAACCCGAACCCGGCACACGTCCCGCAGGTGCCGAGCTTCAACGCCTACGGCGATATCGGCCTGGCGGTGACCTCGTGCCTCTTCGGCGCGTTCTGTGTGCCGACCCCGGTCGTGTTCTACGGCACCGTGGGCGATGGGGTCCTGATGCCGGGCAGCGACAATCCACTCGCCACGCCGTTGTCCGGCGGCGCCCGCTACCTGAACGGGGCGCCGTCCGCCCAGAACTGGGAGTGGGACGCCCGCTCGCAGGTGCCCTGGGATCCGACCTCGGTGTTGACGCTCGGGCCCTTGAGCGCATACCTGGTGGCCAACGCAATCATGGATAGCCCGGTCTCGCACACGAACATGGGCACCGAGATGAGCCAGACGAGCGTGCCGGATTGCCAGAACGGCCAGGCCACCCAGCTCGACAGCGAACTGATGACGATGATCGAGGGCCGGGTCAATGGCCAGCCCTACCAGTGCCACGCATAGGAGGGACGGACGTGAAGCCAGTGCGGATCCTTGCCGCCCTCAGCGCGCTCGTCATCCTAGCCGCTGGCGCCTGGGCGCTGGGTGCGCCCACCAGAGCCGCTGATCCCAGTCCCGGCATCCAGGGTTTCTATACCTTCATCGACGCCGGTCGCGGAAGCGAGCTCACGGTCAGCTTGGATCCAAGCGCGCTCTCCTACGGCCGGTTCACCTTCGGCGAGCGTGGCGTCGGACTCTTCACGAGCAGCGGGCCGGCGGACGTGAAGGTCGCCAGCGACCACTCGGTCATCCTGAGCTACACGGGCACGGCCAGCCTCGACGCGGGCGCCGCGCTCGACTTTCGCTTCGGGCTGACCGTCGGGTCGGGACAGGACGTTCCTTCGCAGGTGAGCCTGCAGGCCCAGATCGATCCGGCGCGCGTGACCGCGAGCGCCGAGCTCTGGTATGCCGGGGCGCAGTACAAGCTCGTCCACGTGCAGCCGGCCGCCGACCCGAACCAGGCCGTCGCCGCGATCGCGGCCGACCTGCGGGCGGCCGACTGGACGGCGCTGTACGAGGCCGCCTACAGTGGCCTGCGCGAGTCGATGAGCGAGGCGGACTTCGTGGCCCAGGCGTCGGCCTGGATCGGGCAAGGGGAGATCACCGACGTGTCAGTCCTCTCGTCGGCCACCCAGGGGACCTCGAGCGAGCTCGGCTACACGGTGGCCCAGGCGTCGATCTCGCTGACCCGCACCACGAACGCGGGCCCCACCACGACGGTCGCCGACCTGAGCCTGCTCGCCGAGCCAGACGGCTGGAAGTGGATCAGCCTCGCGCCACGCTCGTGAGCGGGCGCCGCTCGCTCGCCCTCGCGCTCCTCGGCGCCGCGCTCGTGGCCGGCTGCGGCGCGCTGGGCCCAAGCCCACCAGGGCCGCTGGCCCACGTGCGGGCCCTGCCGGAGGCTTCCCTCGCGCCGCCCGGCAGCGTGCTGATCGGGACCTCCGCCCAGGACGCCCAGGAGACCATCGACGGCCCGCAACCGGCCATCTACAGTCGGGTGCTCGGCACGCAGGAGGCGGCCACGGCGGTGGAGACCTTCTACGCCGACAGGCTCCCCTTCGCGGGCTGGACGCCCGATCCCTACTTCATCCGAGCCAGCATAGACGCTTGGGCGGCAGCCTGGACGAAGGGGCCGGTCGAGATGAGCGTGTCGATCCTGCGGCGCGGCACGGACCCGCTCCTGCCCTCGGCTTCGATGCAGGCCCGTTATCCCACGATCTTCCAAGTCGTGCTGTCCGCGGGGGCCGGAGCCTCCTTCCCGCCGTCGTAGGCAGAGTTCCTCCGGGAGCGGCGATGAGAGGCCATTCGGGTAGAAGCGGGCTCCGCTGCGTCTACGCCGAGTTCGCGTACCAGGCCAAGGTATCGGCCACTTTGCTTCGTGTGCCCCCGAGTCCGTCCGGGGGCGCCAGGATCCACGCACCTGCCGCGTGCGGCCCCCTCGTCGATGATCTCGGACCATCGCGGTGCCCGATCGGCTGCCGCGCGCGAGGGGCCGTTCGCCTCTCGCCAGATCGCCGGCTGGCGGCTACGGTAGGCGGTCGGCGAGAGGCTCTGACGCGCGGCCCAGATCCTGGCCGCCGGGACCGCGCCGAGCCACTGGCGAACCCGACCCGCCCGCAGCGGGAGTGGGTCATGGAACATATGCGCGAAGAGATCCGGATCGAGGCCCCCGTCGAGCACGTCTGGGCGTTCTTCTGCGACACGTCGCGCTGGCACGACTGGGCCCCGCGTATGGAGACCTCGGACTGGAGCGGGCCACTCGACCGGGTCGGGACGACGTACGTCTCGACGTTCAAGATGATGGGCTTCGAGATGAAGCAGACGAACACGATCCTCGAGGTGGAGCCTCTGAAGCTCATCCACCAGCATACCGACCAGGGCCCAGAGGACGACTTCTATCGGTTCGAGCGCGACGGCGACGCGACGCGCCTGATCGTCGAGGGCGACTACGAGATGCCCGGGTACATCCCCGGGTTCATCAAGAACGTGTTCACCGGCAACTTCATGGAACGCAACGTGCGCAACACCCTCCAGGACTTCAAGGCGCTCGCCGAGGCGACGGTCCCGGCGCACGCCTGAGGCGTTCGTACCCGCCGTTGCTCGCTGGAGGACCGTGATCCCGCCCCCGCCGAAGCCATCGCTGCGAGGGCGGGGCACAGGAGCCCCGGTCGCCCGTCTCTGGGCTGGCCGGGGCCGCTCTTTCCGGCGACTCGCCGCGCCGCGTGAGTACGCTTGCCCTGCGTCCGACGGTGACATCAAGCCGCGAGATTCGAGGCGTCGGGCGACACGCCTCGGCGGTGGCTATGGGCGGAGAAGCCGATGCGCATCGCAGTCGTGGTCTGCGGCAGCCGGGGTGACGTCCAGCCGATGCTCGCGCTGGCGCTGGGCCTCCAGGCCGCGGGTCATGTCGCGACCCTCTGCTCCTCGCCGGACAACGGCGCATGGGCTCGGAGCCACGGCTGCGCCTTCGAGGCGATCGGGGAACCCCTCCGGGACAACGCGTCTCTCGGCGGCTGGGGGTTCGGGGCGTTCAACCGGTTCATCCGACGGCAGATCGAGCTCCAGGTCCGGGACCTGCCCCGCGTGGTCGAGGGCTGCGACCTCGTCCTCGCGTCCGGACTGGTGTGGGGTGTGCGGCCGGTCGCCGAGCACCTCGGAATCCCGTACCACTACGTTGCGTTCGTCCCGGCCGGCTTCCTGGGAACGACACGCGATCCGATCGGTGTTCGCCTATCCCGGGGCCTGGCGGATCGCTATGCCGACCTCGCCTACGGATCGGCGCTCGGACGAGGACGCGCCGCGCTTGGGCTCCCGCGAGCGCGCGGTGTCATGAGACAGCTGATGGGGCCGGGGACGATCGCGGCCACAGATCCGGCGCTGACCGTGCTTCCTGACGGCGCGCGTCTGCTGGTGACGCAGACCGGCTACCCGGTCCTGGTGCAAGGCGGCGAGCTGAGCGAGGAGCTCCGTCGGTTCCTCGCCGCGCGACCGCCGCCGATCTATGCCGGTTTCGGAAGCGTGCCCGTCCCGAACCGCGAGCGATTGGGCAAGACCCTCGTGGAGGCAGCGGAGCGGGCCGGGCAGCGACTCGTGGTCTCGCGGGGCTGGGCAGGCATCGCACCCGCCGGACAGGGGGACGGGTACCTGTTCGTTGACGAGGAGCCGCACAGCCTGCTGTTTCCGGAGGTGAACGCCGTCATCCACCACGGTGGCGCAGGGACGGTCGCAACGGCAGCGCGGGCGGGCGTCCCGCAGATCGTGCTGCCACAGGCGGCTGACCAGTTCCTGTGGCGCAGCCAGGTCGTTCAACTGGGCCTGGGACCGCGCGCGCCCATGCTCCGCATGGTGTCCGCGGCGTCGCTCGCCAAGGCGATCACGGCCACGCTCAGCGACCCGACGTACCGACGACGGGCGTTGGAGATGGCCGCCCGGCTCGGGGCGGCTCCGGACGGGGTCGCCGCCACCGTCGCGGAGATCACGCGTACGGCGCTCGCCGGAGCGTGAGGCTGGAAGGCATAACGCGTCGAGCAGGCACCCGGGATCCCGACGGCCCCGATCAGCCCAAAGCTGCGTACCAGGCCGGGGGATCGACCGCTGTGCCTACTGCGCCCCCGAGTCCGTCCGGCGGCGCCATTGCAGCAGCGGTGCCGAAGTCACCGGAGGGCCGGCATCCGACCGTGGCTACGGCTGGGATGCCGGTCGCCGACCTCGGACTGCAGGCCTCCGATCCCACTCAATCGCCGGGGTCGAAGAGGTAGCCGCTGACGGTCGGGCCCCCGATCTAGCCGCGCATCTGCCAGCCGCCGAGGTGCTCGCCAAAGCCCTGGCAGTGGTCGCTGCCGAAGATCCGGCCGATGGCGTCCCGGTGGCCGCTCCCTGAACATGTGAAGCCCTCGCCCGGATAGGCCGTCGACGACCAGAGCTCCTTGCTCCACCACGCGTTGCCGCTCGGGCCGAAGACGAAGTTGATGGTGACGATAGTCGTGCCGTCCACCCTTGGGTTGCCCGCGTCATTCAGGTAGACCAGGACCGTGTCGCGGACATGTACCGTGCCGCCGACGTCCGTCTCGACCCCGAAACTGGGCACGTCGATCAGGGTGCTGGATCCGCTGAACGGGATCCGTGTCGTAGTCGCCTGGGTCGTCGCGGCCGTCGCGAGGACCCAGGCGACGGCAAGCAGACTCGCTCGAACCATGTGCCTCATGCTGAACCCGAACCTTTCTGGGACGCACTCCAGACCGATCGTTGCTCACGTCGGGTTGGCAGACGCCGCCCAGAGGGCCCCTTGCTGATAGAGGCGTCGATGGTGGGAACGGTGCGGTCGCCAACGCTTCGGTCACGGCGCCGCGGTCGGGGCGGGCGACGGAGGAGTTGTTTCGACGAGCTGGAGAATGGTCTGGCCGGGGGCGGGTTTGCCGGGGTAGGAAGCGAGACAAGCGACGAGGTACTTGTCCCAGGTACTGCCCGTCTCCCCGTTCACGTCCCGCAGCACCTGCAGGTAGTACTGGTTGCTGCCGCTGCCGAGCTGGGCGTGGTAGCTGTCGGCGTCGGCCCACTCCGGCGCCCCCTCGCCGACGTTGGGCGCGTTGGGGTCGCGCTCGGTGCTGTCGATGTCGGCCCGGGTGGTGTCGCTGCGGATGGCGACGACGAAGACCCTCGATCCCTCCTGGGCCGGGGTCGGCGCGTACTCGATGGTCAGCAGCGCCGGCGACGGGATCACTGTGGGTCCGGAGTAGACGCAGTTCGTGCCGTCGAAGGTGACACGCGCGTTGACCGCCGTCGGGGACGGCGACGGCGCCTGCGCGGGCGCTGCCACCGGGCTGGCGATCGTCGCCGGCGTCACCACGGGACTCGGCGTCGTCGATGGGCCGGCGGTAGTGGCCGCGCCGCTCGCGCAGCCCGCGACGAGGGCGAGCGCGCCGAGAAATGTCGCAAGACGTCGCATGGTCCGGTCCTCCTCGAGTCGTCCGGGCCGCCCGGGGCCCGGCATCCGCCCGCGATCCTCCGGCAACGTCCTTTGCGATCGCTTTGCGCCCGGCAAGTCGCCGGGTGCCCCGCCGCACCTTATGGCGACCCCTCGGCGCGAACCTCGGCCCGTGCCTGGTCCACGGCCCGGAGCGCGTCGTTGAGGCGTGGCGTACCAGGCGTCAGGTACTCGGACATGCCCTGCAGGAAGGCCGCCGCGACCGGTTCCGGGAACAGGTCAACTGCGCGCACCCGGAAGGTCCCGGCCGAAAGACCGGCGCGCAGCCGCGCGGCCTGAGGAGCTGCGACGCCGTCCGCCGGGAGGGCGACGGTGCGGACCGGGAAGATGCCCTGGCCCGTAAGGCCGGAGGCCATGGCCGACGCGAAGGGAGCGCCAAGGAGCGACTCGACGAGACGCCGAACCTCCGGCCGGTCATGGACGACGACGACCATGTAGAGCCGCCCGAGGATGGGCTGCGAACCGGCCGGCCCTGCGGGGAAGGGCACCGCCGCCGCACGTGACGCCGAGCCCGGCGGGAAGGCCGCGCGGTCCGTGGACGCCCCACGATAGAGCCAGCATTGGGGGCCCTCGGGCAGCAGCATCGGCCACGGGGCGATCCGCTCCGGGGTCAAGGCAGCCGAGTCGAGCCCGTTCAGCACATCCCCCGCGCCGGTCACGAACCCCCCGAAGGCCTTGAAGGCGGCGCGCACCTCGGGGCGGTCGAACGCGACGTCCCCGCGGCTCCAGCGGTCGTATGACGCGAGCCCCTGCGCGTCGAGGAACAGGTCCTCCACCCACGCGGCGGCCGCAGACCCCGAGCGGCTGCCCGCCTCCAGGCCCAGGCACCACGGCACGCGACCGTCGACCTTCATCCTCGCGACCAGGTCGCGGAGTTCGGCGGCCGTCGTCGGCGCCCTGTAGCCGGCGGCGGCGAACGCCTCGGCCGAATACCAGAGCAGGTCGTCGACCGACGCGACGAGGGGCACGCCGTACTGCCCGCTCGTCCCACCGGACGACCCTGTGCCCGCAACCCTCCCGAGCCCCATCGCGTACGTGCCGGCGTCAGGGCCCAGCGACGTCGTATCGACGAGACCGCCGAGGTCGAGCAGCCAGCCGTCGCGCGCGGCGGACGCGACGTACGACGGCCGCGAGACGATCGCGACGTCCGGCAGATCGCGCGCTGCGATCGCGGCCTCGAGGTCTCCTCCGAGCGCGGGAACCCAGTCCACCCGGACGCCCGACTCGCGCTCGAACGGGACAACCAGCGGTGAGATGTCGGCGGGCAGCTCGGACAGGACGCGGACGTGCGTCCGCGCGGGCGCGCCCACCGCGAGGGACGCCGCGGACACCACGCCGGCGGCCGTTCGGACGCCGAGGGAGACGCCGTTCCCCGGCGCCTCCACCGGCGGACACGAGTCGGCGTGCAGGTACGTGCGGCACTCCTCGGGTGTGAGGGACCTGCGGACGTAGCCGATCCCCATCCGCATCAGCGCCTCCGGCGCGACCAGGAAGACGCCGCGGGGACCGTCGGGCGCCGCGCGGACCGCGACCGGGAGCTTGCCGGCGGGATACGGGACCTGCGCCTCCTGCAACGCCCAGTGGAGCGCGTCGTACGCCTCCTCGACGACGTACCCGCGGCTCATCGTGGCGTCGGCCGCCTCGAGCGCGAGCAGCACGCCCAGCTGGCGGTTCTTCCCGAGGCTTGCGATCGACCCGGCGGCCAGCTCGCGGGCAGAGGCGACGGCGTCCTGCTCGACCGCCGCCTGTCGCTCGCCGACGAGGGCGGCCGAGAGCGAGCCTGCCAGCACGATCCCGGCGACGAGCACGCTGACGAGCACGCGCCGGACGACGCGCGCCCGACGCTCCAGCCGCCGTTCGCGGGCGGCCCGCTCCGCCTCGACGCGGGCCAGCCGCGCGCGCTCCGCCACGCTCGCGGCGAGGTACGCGTGCTCGCTTTCGGTCAGGCGCAGGCGGGTCCCGCGCGCCCATGCCTCGAACCGATCGAGCTTGGTGCCCGCCGACAGGAACCCCGGCGAGCGGCCGGCGGCCTCCCACTCGTCCGCGGCGTCCGCCAGGCGGCGTCGCGTCCAGAGATCTTGGCGCAGGTCCTCGATCCAGTCCGCCAACCGGGCCCAGTGCACGAGCAGGGCCTCGTGGGCGATCTCGACGGTCGGGCCTCCGGTGATCAGATCGAGGTCGAACGTCAGCAGGCCGCGGCGTCCGAGGTCGTCGACGATGGCACGGACCCGGTCCCGGTCGCCGGCGAGCGACTCCAGCTCGGCGCGAGGCACCCGTCGCGTGGTAGCGAGGCCGCCGTCGGCCAACGCCACCAGCCCGAGGAGGACCTGCTGGGCGATCTCGCGCCCGTCGACGTCGAGGGACCGCCATGCCTCGTCCGCGCGGCGCCCGAGCGCTCCCGTCACACCGCCGATCGCGGCATACCCGTCGCGAGTGAGCCAACGGCCGTCGCTCCGGTCGAACAGCTCCGTGAGGGCGTACTGGAGCAGCGGCAGGACGCCCGGTCGGTGCTCGACGTCGTTGATCATCTCCGCGACGAGCCCCGGCTCGACTTCCGCGCCGACGGCCTCGGCGGGCCTGACGATCGCTCGCTCGAGCTCGACGTGCGTCAGCGGTGTGACTAGCTCGATCCCGCCCCGGACCAGCTCGCCGACCTCGGGCATGACCAGCGGCACGTGCAGAAAGTCGGCGCGAAGCGTCGCCACGACCACGAGCGGGGGACCCGATGTCGTGAGCGCGGCGACGAGCCCGCCGAGGAACCGGCTCCTGGTCTCCTCGTCGACCCGCACGAACAGCTCCTCGAGCTGGTCGATCACAAGCAGCAGGCCCGACTCGCCGTCGGCCAGGGTGCCGGCGAGCAGTGGGGCGAGATCGCCTGATCGCTCGGCGGCGTCCACCATCGCCGCAGGGGCCCGCCGTCCGCTCGCGCCGAGTCCGGCGGCCAGTTCCCGGAACGGTGCAGCTCCCGGCACCATGGTCGCGATCCGCCAGTGAGCCGAACCAGCGGCCTCGCCCGCCCGCAGCGCGGGGATGAGCCCGGCGCGTACGACGCTCGACTTGCCGCTGCCGCTCGGCCCGACGACCGCGAGCAGGCGGCCGGCGTGGGCGACCTCCTCGAGGCGCGCGACGAGGCGCCCCACCAGCGCCTCGCGCCCGAAGAAGATGGCGCCGTCGGCCTCCCCGAACGCACGGAGGCCCTTGTACGGGTTCCGAGCGGGCCGAGCCCTGGCCGCAGCGGGCCACCTCGGCAGATCCAGCTCCGGGTCCTGCGCGAGGATCTGTGCCTCGAGGCGCACGAGCTCCGGGGACGGATCGATGCCCAGCTCCTCCGAGAGCAGGCGGCGGCCGCTGCCGGCGACCCGGAGCGCCTCGGCCTGTCGCCCGGACCGGTAGAGGGCGAGCATCAGGAGGCCGCGGAGGCGTTCGCGGAGCGGGTTCTCGTCGAGGAGCGATTCGAGTTCGCCGATCGCGGCGAGGTGCCCGCCGAGCGCGAGCTCAGCTTCCAGACGGTCCTCGAGCGCGCCCAGCCGCAGCTCCTCGATCCGGCGGATCTCCGCCTGGGCGAACTCGGCGTAGGCGACGTCGACGAGCGCATCCCCGCGCCACAGGCCGAGGGCCTCGATCAGCGTGGTGCGCGCCCCTACGGGGTCGGCGTGGAGCAGCTCGTGTGCCTCACGCGCGAGCCGCTCGAACCGGACCGCGTCGATCGCGCCAGGATCCACGCGAAGGACGTAGCCGCCCGGCTGGGTCTCGAGGCCTCCCGCGGGCGCGCCGGGGCGACGCCCGGGCGAGAGCGCGTCGCGAAGCCGCGACACGTGGAAGGCGAGCGCCTTGGTGCCGCTCCCGGGTAGCCGGCCGCCCCACACCTCGTCGACGATGCGATCGGGCGACAGCACCCGGTTCGCGTTGACGACCAGCAGGGCAAGAAGCGTCCGCTGCTGACCGGACGGGATCGTCAGCGGACGCCCGTCCGCGAGCGCCTCGAGCGGACCCAGGATCCGGAACTCCATCCGGCGCCCCTCCAGGGGATGATGGGCAGCCGCCTGCCGCGCCACTACGGCCGTTCGGCTTGAAATCGGCACCGGGCCCGGCGGCGCCAACGCTGCCGCGGCGCAGGGCGCTCCGATCTCGGGGCCGGTGAACGCGTGGGCTCCCGAATCCCACCTCGTCACCCCTCGTCTTGTTCGGCGAGCACGCTCAGTGACCTCGTCGTCCGAGAGGATGGACCGGGACTCCGGACCGTGGCCGCCGAGAGCGGCCGTCTCAGGACGCGCGGCAAGCTGGGAGGGCGGGGTCATCACCCCACCCTCCGCGGCTTCATGCGGCAGCCGCTCGGCGCGGGCGGGAGCCGACTCTCCGGAGAGACGCTCGCACTCTCGCGACGATGGAACCTCCATGCCCGCGCCGTCTCGTCTCGAGAGCCGCTGGTATCGCTCCAGTTACGAGAGAGCGGCGCAGACGTCGGTGATCACGTGCGGGTGCCCCGACACGCTGGTGAACGTCCCGTCCGCTGCCACCTGGGTGATCGACATCGGTCCGGCGGCCGCCACGACGTTCGAGGGAAACCCGAACTCCGTGAGGTTGGGGGCCCAGAGAAGGCCCCGGCCGCGGAAGTCCCCGATCACGGTCATGTCGTCGGGTGAGATGGTGAACGACCCGGGACCGGAGGCGTTGATCACGATCGTCTTGCCGGTATCCCGGTTGGTCAGGCTCACGAAGAACGAGCCGGTCACCTTGATGAACGTCGAGCCGTCGGGCAAGGTGGAGACCGTCCCGTACTCCCGGTTGACCGGGCCGTCCACGTGGACAGGGAACGCGTCGCAGTAGCTGTCGTCCAGGTCGAACGAAGCGAACGGCAAGAAGATCCGGTGCGGATCGTTGTTCGCCGACGCGGATGACGGGCCGATCAGCATCGCCGCCACGGCCATCGTGGTCGCAAGGACGAGTAGATGCCGCATGTTCGGCCGGTCGCTGTGATCCCCAGCGCCACGCATCGTGCGCACCCTCCTGGGACGCCCCCAGCGGGTCGGTCTCGCCAGTGGCTCGGCGCGGTCGAGGCGGCCTGGGCATGGCCGCGCGTCAACACCCCCCGCATGCGGACCAGCATTCGCCCTCTTGACTGACACGCCAGTGCCGAACGACCCAAAGATCAACCCGTCCGGGCAACGTTGGGAGCAGACCGAGCCAGCCCCCCGGGGAGGTCCCGGGGACGGCCACTTGCCTACTGCGCCCCCGAGTCCGTCCGGGGGGCGCACGAGCATCGATCGCGGCGCCGGGCGACGCGGCGAACGGCCGTGACCCCGTCGACGGGAACGATCCCCTCTGCGCCCGGCCGCATCGCGAGTTCGGCGGGCTGATCTCCCCCGAAGGTCGCGCGCCTGTCCCGCGCACGCGGCGATTGCGTGAGGCCGCGACGACATGGTGCCGCGCACGCCGCGCAGTCCCGTGGCGGACCATCGGAACACGACCGTCAAGGCGCCGTGCTTGTCGCCGCAGGTGTAGATGAACTCACCCACGGTGAAGTAGAGCGTGCCCGACTCCGGCGGGGTGATCGTCGTCGTGTCGCCGATCTGGAACGGGTCGTGTTCATCCACCCGTCCGATCAGCTCGCCGAAGCACGGGGAGTCGGGCACACACGGCCGACTGGCGCTCTTGAACACCCCGGGACATGGAGGTAGGGGATCTTCGCCGTCAGGAGCTGTCCGAGCGTCTGCACGTCGAGTGACACGTTCGCGGTGACCGTGATGCCGGATGAGACCCAACCCGCGTTTGCAGGCCCACCGCGAACAACCTGTTCTCGCGACGGCCGGCAGGTGAGGTTGCCCCGCATCCTTCTGCTACCGCCGGGGGCCTTGTTCGCTGGCAGGGCAGAGGTACTCTGTCGCGAGCGAGGACCGTCGGTCGCTCGCGCAGGCCAGGATCGCGACCCGTCCGGAGTCGCGATGCCGGGCCCGAAGCACGTGCAGGTCATGTCGCTACTGAATCGGGAAGCGCAGGCACAACAGCGAGCGGATGTCGTGAATGCCCGCCCGGCGACACCGGTCGCTCCTCCCGAGCCAGGCACGGCTGCCGTGCCGCCGAAGCTGGCTCCGGGGGTCACAGGTCGGGAGGCGTTGCTGCTCGACCTCAGGCTTCGCCTCCAGGACGAGGTGGTCCGGGCCTTCGACGCGTTGCTCGACGTCGCCGACCCGGCCGACCTTCGCACCAGGGTCGCGGCGCTCGTCGAGCGGGTCATCGGCCTGCACCAGATCGGCGTGACGCGGGACGAACGTCTGCGCCTGATCGATGAGCTGATCAACGAGATCACCGGGCTCGGACCGCTCGAGCCGCTCCTTCGCGACGACACCATCACCGAGATCATGGTCAACGGGCCGAAGCAGATCTACATCGAGCGGCGCGGCAAGATCCAGCGCGTCGACAGCGCGTTCATGAGCGACGAACACGTGTTGCGGATCGTCGACCGGATCATCGCGCCGTTGGGACGGCGCATCGACGAGTCGAGCCCCAGGGTGGACGCCCGCCTTCCCGACGGCTCGCGCGTGAACGTCATCATCGAACCGCTCTCGCTGGTTGGACCGGTGATCACCATCCGCAAGTTCGCCGCCAGGCCCTTCACCGTCGACGACCTCATCGGTTTCGGCACGGCAACGGCCGAGATGTTCGACTTCCTCAAGGCGTGCGTCGAGGGCCGCCTGAACATCTTCGTGTCGGGTGGCACAGGCTCGGGCAAGACCACGTTCCTCAACGTCCTGTCGTCGTTCATCCCGAACGACGAGCGCATCATCACGGTCGAGGACGCGGCCGAGCTGCAGCTGCGCCAGGACCACGTGGTCACCCTCGAGGCGCGGCCGCCGAACCTCGAGGGCGAGGGCGAGATCACGATCCGCGACCTGATGCGCAACGCCCTGCACATGCGGCCAGACCGGATCATCGTCGGCGAGTGCCGCGCGGGCGAGGCCCTGGACATGCTCCAGGCCATGAATTCGGGCCAGGACGGCTCGCTGTCGACCGGCCACGCGAACACCCCGCCGGACATGCTCCGCCGCCTCGAGACGATGGTGCTCATGACCGGCTATGAGCTGCCGCTGCGGGCGATCCGGGAGCAGATCGCCTCCGCCGTCGACGTGATCGTCCATACCGCCCGCCTCAAGGACGGCTCCCGGAAGGTCGTCAACATCACGGAGGTCTACGGGCTCGAAGACGACGAGATCCTCACCCAGGACATCTTCGCCTTCGAGCAGACCGGTGTCCGGGACGGAAGGATCGAGGGACGACTCGCCCCGACCGGGACTCGGCCCACGTTCATGCGGAGGTTCAAGGCCAGCGGGATCACCCTGCCGCCCGGTGAATATGGCATCCCCGCCGAAGATCCTGCGCGACCGGGGCCGTCCCCCAAGGGAAGATGGGGCGCCGGAGAGACGCACCAGCCGACCGATCCGTCCCGACCCCCCGTCGGCACCGGCCGGGTGGTCACGGCCGGAGGCATGGTCTATGTCTCGTCGATGGGGCCTGTCGATCCTGATACTGGTCGGGTCGTGAGCGGAGAGATCAAGGAACAGACGCGCCAATGCCTGCGCAATCTGAAAGCGAGGCTTGAAGCCGCGGGAAGCTCGCTCGACAAGGTTGTCTGGGCGAACTGGTCATTGCGCGAACCGGCGGAGTTCGACATCTTCAACGAGGAATGGGCGCGGTGGTTTCCGGGCGACGCGCCGATCGGCCAGGGTACCCTGATGCCTCCGTTGCAGCGCCGCGCCGGTTTCCGGGTATCGATCGGGGTGATCGCCGAGGCGGAGGAGAGTGGGCCTCACGGACTCGTTTCGGAGACCCACCCGCGGGGCGATCAGTCCGGGACGACCGCAGGTCGCCGGGGACCAGTGCAAGGGAGGGGCTTCTCCTCGCGACGGTCCTCGCCCACCGCTCGCGCGTAGAGATGCCCTATTCAGCCCCCTCGCCCTGTCCGTCGAGGCCAGGCGCGCGGGACCGGAGCCGACGGCGATATGTCCCCGGCCTCGGCTCTTGTCGGGATGAGCCTTCGCGGCACCAGAGGGGGCCGATGGAGACGGCGGAATCATCGAGAACCGTTGCTGCGCAAGGGAGGTTTCACTCAGCGCTCGGCATGCCCTTCCGCCGGCTCGCACCGGAGCACGGCGCCGGGATCGCCCATCAGGCACGTCACCAGATGCGGTGACGACCGCGGGAGATCCCGGCGGGATTTCGCTGATCGGCACGACGGGCTGATCTAGCGCTCGAACCAGGTCGCCCGCTGCCGATCGGACCAGACGGAAGTGGCGAAGGTGCCCGGCTGCGCGGCGGCGAAGATCGGCGCCCAGACCTCATCGCAGGCAGGCGTGTCCGGGTCGCCCTCCAGCGCGGTCAGGCTCTCGTATTCCAGGTGGCACAGGTACGCGCGCCACGGCCGTGACCCCCACACCTGGCGGTAGGTCCGGAAGCTCCACCTGGTAGACACCCACGCGGTCACCTCATCGATACATCGGCTGCGCCGGGAGCTACGACGCCGGCGGCAGCGGGATGGAATGGACGAGGGCGAGCCTCCAGGTGCCGCCCTCGCGACTCCAGATCAGCGTCGTGGGCGCCTCGATGTCGCAGCGGGTCCCGTCGAACACGTAGCTCTGGCGCAGGATCATGGTCTCGATCTCGACGTCGCCCCAGCGGCGTACTGCGACGTCCTCGATGGTCGAGTGGATGTCTTCCATGCGTGGCAGGTTGTCGGTGATGTACGCCTCCAGCGCCGGGCGCCCGCGCAGCCAGCCGCGCGTCATCTCGTCGGCGCCCTGCGGGTCGTCGGACCACATTGCGCGCAGGGCCGCCTCGTCCTTGGCGTCGAGCGAACGGAAGAGTTCGCTCGCCCGCGTCGCCACGAAGTCCATGGTTGTCATGTGTCGACCTCCCGTCCTGTCTCATCCAGGGTCGGACGCCGCTGCGGGACCAGAACCGCCAGCGGCTTGACGCGTCCTCCTCTGCCCCGACCCAGCCTCTGCCGGTCAGGCCACCCCGACAGACTTGTGGAAGTGGACGATGACCCAGCTCCCCTGCCGGCGCTCCAGCACCCATGTGCAGCGAGTCGGCTCCACGACCTCCTGATCGCCGGACTTGGCCCGGAAGTCCCACAGGCAGGTGGCCCACGCGACCTGCCGATCGGGGCTCAGGTGGACGCGCAGGTCGGTCTGCGTGATCTTGAAATCAGACAGGCCCTCGAACATTTCTCGGATGAGGCCCTCCAACTCGTCCCAGCCGACGATCTGGCCGGGCATCGAGCCGTACCAGGCGAGATCAGCATCGTGGGCGACGATCTCCGCGTACGCATCAAGGTCTTCGGTCTCCACGGCCTCGACATAGCGATGGATCGTCTCGGCTACTGCCGCCTCGATATCGGTTGCGATGGCCGCCATGCGTCAACCCCCCTGGAGATGCGGGTCGGTCTCGCCAGTGGCTCGGCGCGGTCGAGGCGGCCTGAGCATGAACCGCGCGTCTACGCCCCCCGTGCGCACCCGCAGCATTCGCGACGCCGACTGACACGCCAGTGCCAAAGGACCTGAAGCTGCAGGTCGGCTGCCGTCCGGTTCGCCAATCACCGCGGGGAAGGGCCAGGGCAGGCGTCAGGCCCCCGAGGAGCAACATTCTGCCTTCTGGACAGGCCGCTCGACCTCATGGCTGCGTACCAGCTCAGCGCGTCCGGCACTTTGTCTACCAGGGGTCCGAGTCCGTCGGGCGGGCCCCAAGACCAGGCGGCCCCCCGTTCCCGGTACCATTTCCGCTGTCGGCCCACCACGGCCGGCACCACAGTGCCACTGTCGCCACGCCAGGTGGGGGCTGCCGGCTCGTTCCACGGCATCGCAGGCCTGGCGTCGAAGGGAGGTCCCCATGACCCGGGTGATCGTCGTCAACCACGATCCGGCGCTGGCTGCCGAGCAGG
>JAJYGO010000101.1 GCA_021785115.1 Chloroflexota bacterium
ACTGGCGGTCGGTCGCCCCTCGATCGTGGCCACCCAGATGCTCGAGTCGATGATCGGGGCGCCGCGGCCCACTCGGGCCGAGGCGAGCGACGTAGCCAACGCGGTCCTCGACGGCGCCGACGCGGTGATGCTCTCGGCCGAGACCGCGATCGGCGAGTACCCCGTGGAGGCTGCGCGCGCAGCCGTCCGGATCGTGGACGCCGTGGAGCGACGGTCCCTCCCGGAGATCCCGGGTGCGCGGACCCCCGTCCGGGCAGAGCGCGGGCTGCCGGGCCATCCCGCCGGGGAGGACCGCGTTCCTCGGGGAGCCGTGGGGCTCGACGCGGCCGAGCCGATCATCTGGGCGGCGGCGGCGCTCGCGCAGCGCGAGGCGGGCGTGCGCGCGATCGCGACCTTCACGCGGTCCGGACTCTCGGCCGAGCTGCTGTCCGCCCTGCGCCCGGGCATCCCGATCGTGGCCATGTCGCCCGACCCGGGCTGCCTGCGCCGGCTCGCGCTGTGGCGCGGCGTGGTGCCCCGGCCCGCCGGCGATGCCGCCGGGACCGACGAGATCATCGCGCTCATCGACCGCGAGCTCCAGGCGCTGCCGTTCCTGCAGAGCGACGACCTGGTGCTCGTGGTCGCGTCATCGACGTCGGGGGTGCCCGGGTCCAACCTGCTCGCCCTTCACCGACTGCGCTGATCGCCGGTCGTCGGCCGGCGCATCGCGGGGCGACGCACGGCAGATCCGGGCGAACCCCGGCACGGGCAGTCCCTGCCGATCGTGACGGGTCAGAATCGGGGCGGGGACCCAGTCGGCGCAGACAGGACGGTGGCAGCGGTGAACGTGCCTGGACTTCGACGGGATCGGATCGCGGCCGTGCAGGCGCGCATGCGCGAGGAGGGTCTCGCGGCCATCGTGGTGATGAACCACGACGACTACCGCTACCTCTTCGGCCAGGACCGCTCGCAACCGCGGGCGATCCTCCCGGCCGAGGGGCCGCCCGAGCTGATCGCCTTCAGCGCCGAGGAGCCCGAGCTCCGGGCCGCCTTCCCGGACGGCGAGGTCCGCGTCTTCGCCTCCGTCGGCGGCCAGATCCACGACGTGGTCGACCGGCTCCGCGCGCTCGTCGCCCGGCAGCCGGCGTCTCCGGATGGCGGGCGCCCGAAGGTGGGGATGCAGCTCTGGTTCGAGACCCCCGCCTTCCTCGTCGACCTCTTCCGCCGCGTCAACCCGGAGGTCGACCTGGTCTCGTCCGACCCGGTGATGGATCCCGTGCGGGCGGTGAAGGATCCCGGGGAGATCGCGCTGATGCGCGAGGCGCAGCGCATCGCCGGCCTCGGCATGGACCGTGCCCGGGAGCTGCTGCGGCCCGGCGTGCGGGCGCGCGACGTGGCCACCGAGGCGCTGTACGTCATGCAGCGGGCAGGCGCCGAGGGGACCAGCACGCCCGTCTACGTCAACGTCGGTCCCGACACCTGCATGCTCCACGGGCGCCAGAGCCCCGCACCGCTCGAGGCCGGCCATCTCGTGATCGTCGACCTGACGCCGCGGGTGGACGGCTACTGCGCGAACCTGGCCCGGACGTTCGTGCTGGGCAAGCCCGATGAGGGGCAGGCGGCCCTGCTCGACGCGTATGCCGGGATCGTGGCCACGGTCCCCGGGGCGCTGCGCCCCGGCGTCACCGTCGCGGAGCTGGACCGCCTCGCCCGCGAGGTGTGTGCTCGCCATGGCCTCGAGCGCTACCAGGTGCAGGGGCTGGGCCACGGCATCGGGCTGCGGTTCGAGGAGCGGCCCGCGCCCACGATCATCCCCCAGCACCGCAGCGTGCCGCTGGCGGAGGGGATGACCGTCACGATCGGCCACCCGGTGCTGGCCGTCCCCGGCGTCGGCGGCGCGCGCTTCGAGGACGTCTACCGGGTGACGGCCGCTGGCGGTGAGCTCCTCGCGCCCCATCCCATCGACCCCGTGATCTGATCGACCGCCCCGCCATCCCGGCCGGCAGGGGTCCGGGCCGCGCCGCGTCGGTCGGCAGGATCGGCCGGACCGTTCCCCGGCGCGGACCCCGCGGCATGCCGCCCGGTCCGCATGGTCACCGAGGCCGATCGGGATGCGGGCTCCGTCCTTCAGAACCGCGCGACCACGACGGCCAGGACGAGCGCCAGGGAGGCGCCGATCTCCACCATCCCCAGGTGGACCGGGCGCAGCCGGTGGGGCCCGTCCGCCAGCCGGTCCTGCAGCAGCGGCAGCCCGACCGCGCGCGCGGCCAGTGCCAGGGCGAGGACAGCGTAGGCCGCCGGCAGGAACAGGGCCGCCACCACCACGGCCACGGCGTGGTAACCGGCCGAGAGGGCCCGGAAGCCCCGGTCGCCCCGGGCGCGGATCATCGAGCGCACCACCAGCACCGAGCTCACCAGGTACCCGCCGGCGACCAGGACCGCGCGCGCCACCGTCGGCGGATCGAACGCGCCGGCGACCAGCGCCGCTGCGGGCACGAGGACGAGTGCCTGGGCGACCTGCGCCAGGCTGGCGACCAGGCTGCGCGGATGCCCGGCGACCGACGCCCCGAGCGCAACCACGGCGGCCGCGGCGGCGACTGCGGCCAGCAGGGCGAGCCCGGGCGCGACCGCGAGGAGCGCGACCCCGGCGACCGCGAAACAGCCCCCGAACACGGCGGCCGGCTCGAGGTAGGCGCGGCGCCGCGCCCTGGTCCAGTCGAGCAGCGCGCTCGAGGCGAGGTAGGCGCTCACCGCCGCCACCGCGAGCACACCCTGCCACGGGCCTGGTCGGCTGGCGACGACGCCGAGGACGAAGGGGATCGCCAGCATCGCCCACGCCCCGTGCTGGCGTGGCACCCAGCGCACCCGGTCGCGCGGCCGGTCGGGCGCGGACAGCGTCGCCGCCTTCACGGCTCGGCGTACGCCGGGACGCTCACGCCTGGCCGCCCACGCCGGGGGCTCACGCCGGGAGTCCGCGGTGTCCGACGCCGACCGCCGGCGCGTGCGAGTCGGGCAACTGCCCGCGCGCGTTCCACCGGTGCAGCCACCAGACGACGGGGAACGCCAGCACCACGAGGACCGCGAACGGCAGGAACCCGCGCGCGTACGCGGCCGGACCGCCGACGAGCCCGGTGCCGAGCCCCATCAGCGGCGGAACGACGAACCCTCCCAGCGCACCGAGTCCGCCGACCCATCCGGAGGCCCCGCCCACGGCGTCGGGGACGTACGAGGGAAGCAGCTTGAAGACGATGGCGTTCTGCAGGCCCATCCCGAGCCCGACGGCGATGGTCGCGGCGAGGGAGAGCCAGAACACGTCCGAGAACGCCAGCACCAGCGTGCCGAACAGGATGAGCAGGAAGTTCAGCGAGAGGGCATGGCGGATCGGCAGCCGGTCCGAGAAGAGCCCGCCGGGGACGCGCACGAGCGCGCTGATGAGCGAGAAGGTCGCCGCCAGGACGCCCGCGTCGCGCAGCGTGGAGCCGTACATGGCGTGCCAGTAGGTGGGGAGCCACGACGTGAACGCCAGGAAGCCACCGAAGGACAGGAAGTAGAAGAAGACCAGCGCCCAGGTCGCCGGGACCGACGCGGCATGCCGCAGGCCCGCGACCGCGCTCCCGCTGGGCCGGAGCTCGCTCCCGCCGAGTTCGACAAGCCGCGCCACATCGGCGGAGTCGCCGCGGGCACGGAGCTGGAACCAGGGGGCATCGCGGACGGTGAGCCCGTACACGATCGTGATCGCCAGCAGGATGGCGAACCAGATGCCGTACGCACCGAGCATGCCGATCGATCCGACCACGATGGGGAGCACCATGGTGGAGAGCCCGGGGCTCGTGTTGCCCAGCCCCGCGTACGCGCCGAGCGCACCGCCCTGGTCGCGCTTCGGGAACCAGTAGGAGACCTGCCCGATCCCCACCGAGAAGGTGGCGATCCCGCAGCCGATCAGCGCACCGAGGAGGAGCAGCAGCCAGTAGGTGCCGGCCATCCGGTCGGGATACGCGCTGGCGAGCAGCAGCAGCAGCCCCACGACCCCAGCGTTGGCGAGGGCCAGCAGGATGAGAAACGGCCGCCGGCCGCCGTACCGATCGACCGCCGCCCCGAACGGGATCCGCAGGAGCGACCCGGTCAGCGAGGGGATGGCAGCCAGGATCCCGGCCTCCAGCGGGTTCAGCCCGAGCAGGTCGGTGAACTTCGGGACCATCGGCCCGAAGATCGAGACCCCGGCGAATCCGCCGAAGAAGCCGAGGGTCGCCAGCCACAGCGCCTGCGACCGGCTGCCGCGGATGGGGGTCCCGGCCGATCCGGGGCCGGGACCCGCGGGGTCGGGCGATGCGCCGCTCCGACCCGGGTCGGATCCTGTCGACCCTCCGGCTGCGCGGTCCGGTGACGTCATCTGTCCTGCGCTCCTGGGACGCGCATCGCACCCACCACCGCGGTGGTTGTGATGATTATAATCACATCTATGTGCGGAGGCGCGAAATGAGCGAGGGGCAGCCGCCCCAGGTGCTGTCGGCCGAGAGCCGGGTCGAACTGCTGGACGCGCTGCGCGTTGCGGCGCGTCCCGTATCGGTCGCCGAGGCCGCTGCCCTGCTCGGCCTGCATCCCAGCACGGCCCGATTCCACCTGGGGCTGCTCGCGTCCGCCGGGCTGGTGGATCGGCAGACGGAACACCTCGGGACCGCGGGCCGGCCGCGCATCCGCTACGTCGCGCGAACCGCCACCGGTGCACGCGCCGGCTCGGCAGGGGGCGGCGCACCGGTGGGTGCCGGCGCACCGCTGGGTGCCGGCGTGCCGGCGGGGAGCACCGCAGCGACGGGAGCCGGCATGTCGGAGGGAGCCGCCGCGCCCGTCCCGGGGCCGTCCACGGAGGAGAGCTACCGGCGCCTGGCCGACGTGCTCGCAGGACAGCTCTCCGGCCTGGCCGATCCGGCCGGCGCCGCGCGGGAGGCGGGCCGGCGCTGGGTGGGGGCGCTGGACGACGCGCCCGGGACGCCCGGACGGCCGCTCTCGCCGGTCGATGCGCTGGATACCGTCGCGGGCCTGATGGACCGGCTCGGCTTTGCCCCGGACCGCCCGGTCGCGGGCGATCGGCTGCTGCTGCGCCGCTGCCCGTTCGAGGCCGTGGCCCGCGACCACCGTGCGGTGGTCTGCGGCGTCCACGCCGGGATGCTCGAGCAGACCTTAGCCCGCCTCGGGGACACGGTGCGCGTCGACGGTCTCGAACCCTTCGCCAGCAGCGATCCGCTCCTCTGCGTCGTCCGGCTGCGGCGGATGGAAGCCGGGGGAACCGGCCCCGGCTCGCCCGCAACCGCGGCAGTCGGTGCCGCGGCGAACAGTGCCGCAGCGACAGGTGCAGCGGCCGTCGCGCGGGCGCGCGCTCCGCGGGACAATACCGCCATCGCGGCCACGCACCGGCGTCCCCCGCGCGCCGCGCCACGAGGCACGGGCGATGACTGAGCGGCACGTCGAGCCGGGAGCGGATCCCCTGGTCCGGGCACTGCTGCGCACCCGCCGCCTCCTGCAGCCCGACGCCGTGTCGCCGGATCTGCGCACGATCACGCGACAGGGCGGGCGCGACGCCGACGTCTTCTACCGCGACCGGTGGAGCCACGACCGGGTGGTCCGTTCAACCCACGGGGTCAACTGCACCGGGTCGTGCTCCTGGAAGGTCTACGTCAAGGACGACATCATCACCTGGGAGACCCAGGAGACCGACTACCCCAGCGTGGGACCGGATTCGCCCGAGTACGAGCCGCGCGGGTGCCCGCGCGGCGCCGCGTTCTCCTGGTACACCTACTCCCCCACCCGCATCCGCTACCCGTATGTGCGCGGCGCGCTCCTCGAGCTGTACCGCGAGGCGCGGGCGCGGCTCGGCGACCCGGTGCTGGCCTGGGCGGACATCGTGGGCGATCCGGAGCGGCGCGCGCGGTACGTGCGGGCCCGCGGGAAGGGCGGGCTCGTCCGGGCCTCCTGGGACGAGGCACTCGAGATGGTGGCCGCCGCCCAGGTCCACACCATCCGGACCTGGGGTCCGGACCGGATCGCTGCCTTCTCGCCGATCCCGGCGATGTCGATGGCCTCCTACGCCGCCGGCGCCCGGTACACCAGCCTCATCGGCGGAACGCTCCTCTCCTTCTACGACTGGTACGCCGATCTCCCCATCGCGGCGCCGCAGGTCTTCGGGGACCAGACGGACGTCCCCGAGTCGGCGGACTGGTGGAACGCCTCCTACCTGCTCATGTGGGGCTCCAACCTGCCCGTGACCCGCACCCCCGACGCGCACTTCATGACCGAGGCGCGCTACCGCGGCCAGAAGGTGGTGGTGGTCAGTCCCGACTACGCGGACAGCACCAAGTTCGCGGATGAATGGCTGCCCGCGCAGCCAGGGACCGACGGCGCGCTGGCGATGGCCATGGGCCACGTGATCCTGCGCGAGTGCTTCGTCGAGCGCACCGTCGAGCGCTTCCAGGCGTACGTGAAGCGGTACACCGACCTGCCGTTCCTGGTGACCGTCCGCGAGCGCGAGGACGTCCCCGGGGCGTACGTGGCCGACCGGTTCCTGCGCGCCGCGGATCTCGGCCGGACAGACGAGGGCGATGCCTGGCGGACCGTGCTCGTGGACGCCGCCACCGACGAGCCGGTCGTGCCGAACGGCAGCCTGGGCGACCGGTACACCGAGTCGGGGATGGGCCGCTGGAACCTCGATCTGCAGGGCGTGGACCCGCGCCTTTCCCTGTTCGGATCCGGGGAGACGGTCGCCCTCGATCTGCCGCGCTTCGACCTGAACGACGGGCCGGACGAAGGCGGGTCCGTCCTGCACCGCGGCGTACCGGTCCGCCGGATCGCCGGCCGGCTCGTCACCACCGTCTTCGACCTCCTCCTCGCGCAGTACGGCGTGGCCCGGCCCGGGCTCCCCGGCGAGTGGCCGGCCGGCTACGACGACCCGGCCCCGTACACGCCGGCCTGGCAGGAGGAGATCACGTCGATCCCGGCCGGCACCGTGGAACGGATCGCGCGCGAGTTCGCCGACAACGCGGAGCGCTCGGGCGGCCGCTCCATGATCGTCATGGGCGCGGGTACCAACCACTGGTTCCACTCAGACCAGATCTACCGCGCCATGCTCGCCCTCACCACGCTCACCGGCTGCCAGGGGGTCAACGGCGGCGGCTGGGCCCACTACGTCGGCCAGGAGAAGGTGCGCCCCCTTGCCGGGTGGTCGCAGCTGGCGTTCGCGCTCGACTGGGTCCGTCCGCCGCGCCAGATGGCCGGCACCGCCTTCTGGTACCTGGCCACCGACCAGTGGCGCTACGACGGGTTCGGCGCCGACGAACTGGCGACGCCGCTCGGTCGCGGTATCTTCCGGGGCCGCGCGCTGGCGGACACGCTGGCCCAGTCGGCCCACCTGGGCTGGCTGCCCTCCTGCCCGACCTTCGACCGGAACCCGCTCGACGTGGTGCACGAGGCGGACGCCGCCGGGGTCGATCCGGCGGCCTACGCGGTCGAGCGGCTGAAGGCGGGCGAGCTGCGCTTCGCCTGCGAGGATCCCGACGCGCCGGCGAACTTCCCCCGGGTGCTGACCGTCTGGCGGGCGAACCTGCTGGGCTCGTCGGGCAAGGGCAACGAGTACTTCCTGCGCCACCTCCTGGGCGCGGACGCCGCGATCCGGGCGGAGCAGGCGCCGGAGGGCTCGCGACCGGTCGAGGTGACCTGGCGGGACGAGGCACCCGAGGGGAAGCTGGACCTGCTGGTCTCGCTGGATTTCCGGATGACCTCGACCGGCCTCTTCTCGGACGTCCTGCTCCCTGCGGCCACCTGGTACGAGAAGTACGACCTCTCCTCCACCGACATGCACCCCTTCGTGCACGCGTTCAGCCCGGCGATCAGTCCGCCCTGGGAGGCCCGCAGCGACCACGACGCGTTCGTGGCCCTGGCCGGCGTGTTCAGCCGGCTCGCGGCGCGCCATCTCGGGACGCGGCGGGACCTGGTCGCCGCCCCGCTGCTCCACGACTCCCCGGGGGAGACGGCGCAGCCGGGCGGTCGCGTGCTGGACTGGCGCCGGGGCGAGTGCGAGCCGGTTCCCGGCCGCACCATGCCGGCCCTCGTCGTCGTCGAGCGCGACTACGCCGCGATCGCCGACCAGATGGTCGCGCTCGGTCCCAGGATCGGGACGCAGGGCACCACCACGAAGGGCGTCACCCTCGTCCCGGACCGGGAGATCGATGAGCTCGGGCGGGTGTGCGGCACCGTCCGCGGCGGGACGGCCGACGGGCGCCCGTCCCTGGCCCGTGCCGAGCAGGTCTGCGAGGCGATCCTGGCCCTCTCGGGGACCACGAACGGCCGCCTGGCGACCGCCGGCCTCGCGGTCCTCGAACGACGGACCGGTCGCCCGCTGGCCGACCTGGCCGCCGACCAGGCAGGCCGCCGGGTCACCTTCGCCGACACGCGGGCCCACCCGCAGCCCGTGGTCACCTCCTACGAGTGGTCCGGCAGCGAGCACGGCGGGCGCCGCTACTCGCCGTTCACCATCAACGTCGAGCGGCTGAAGCCCTGGCACACGCTGACCGGGCGCCAGCACTTCTTCCTGGACCACGACTGGATGGCGGAGCTGGGCGAGCAGCTGCCGACCTACCGTCCGCCGCTGGACATGCGGCGGATCTTCGGCGACCAGGGCATCGGCGGGGACGGCGCGGCGATCACGGTCCGCTACCTCACGCCGCACTCCAAGTGGTCGATCCACTCCGAGTACCAGGACAACCTCTACATGCTGAGCCTGTCGCGCGGGGGACCGGACCTCTGGCTGAGCCGGGAGGACGCGGAGCGGATCGGCGTCCGCGACAACGACTGGATCGAGGCCTCCAACCGCAACGGCGTGGTCGTCGCCCGGGCCGTGGTGAGCCACCGGATGCCGCCGGGGACCGCCTACATGTACCACGCCAAGGACCGCACGATCGACACGCCGAAGGCGGAGCTCACGGGCCGCCGGGGCGGAATCCACAACGCACTCACCCGCCTCCTGATCAAGCCGACGCACCTGATCGGCGGGTACGCCCAGCTCTCCTACGCCTTCAACTACTACGGGCCCACGGGTAACCAGCGCGACGAGCTGACGGTGATCCGGCGCCGCTCGCAGCAGGTGGAGTACTGACCGTGCGCGTCATGGCCCAGCTGGGCATGGTCATGAACCTCGACAAGTGCCTCGGCTGCCACACCTGCTCGGTGACCTGCAAACAGGCCTGGACCAACCGGCGCGGCCTCGAGTACGCGTGGTTCAACAACGTGGAGACCCGGCCGGGCCAGGGATATCCGCGGCGGTACGAGGACCAGGACCGCTGGGAGGGCGGCTGGGTGCGCACGCCGAAGGGCAGGCTCGAGCTGCGGTCCGGCGGCCGGACGAAGCGGCTGCTGCGCATCTTCAGTAATCCCACGCTGCCCGGGCTCGACGACTACTACGAGCCGTGGACGTACGACTACGACACCCTGGTCAACGCCCCGGCGCAGGCCGACGTCCCCGTCGCGCGGCCGAGGTCGCTGATCACCGGCGAGCCGATGCAGATCCGCTGGTCGGCCAACTGGGACGACGACCTGGGCGGTGCGCCCGAGCACGCGCCGCACGACCCGATCCTCCAGCGGATCGGCGAGCGGGTGAGGCTCGAGTTCGAGCAGGCGTTCATGTTCTACCTGCCGCGGATCTGCGAGCACTGCCTGAACCCCTCGTGCGTTGCCGCCTGCCCGTCCGGGGCGATGTACAAGCGCGCCGAGGACGGGATCGTACTGGTGGACCAGGACGCCTGCCGCGGCTGGCGCATGTGCGTCTCCGGCTGCCCCTACAAGAAGGTCTACTTCAACCACCGCACCGGCAAGGCCGAGAAGTGCACCTTCTGCTATCCCCGCGTGGAGGCGGGCCAGCCCACGATCTGCGCCGAGACCTGCGTCGGGCGGCTGCGCCACATCGGGCTCTTCCTCTACGACGCGGACCGCGTGCTCGAGGCCGCCTCCGTCGAGCGGGAGGCGGACCTGCTGGAGGCGCAGCGCTCGGTGATCCTGGATCCCGACGACCCGGCGGTGATCGATGCCGCGCGCGCCTCGGGCATCGCCGAGGACTGGCTCGACGCGGCCCGCCGGTCGCCGGTCTACGCCCTGACCCATCGCTACCGGATCGCCCTGCCCCTCCATCCCGAGTACCGGACCATGCCGATGGTCTGGTACGTCCCGCCGCTCTCCCCGGTGGTGAACGCGGTCCAGGAGACGGGGTTCGACGGCGAGGACCGGTCGACGCTCTTCGCCGCCATCGACGCGCTGCGCATCCCGGTCGAGTACCTGGCGGAGCTGTTCACCGCCGGCGATCCCGCGCCGGTCGTGGCGAGCCTGCGCACGCTCGCCGCGATGCGGGCCCACATGCGCCGGGCCAACCTGGGCGAGCCACCCGACGAGACGATCGCCGCCTCGGCGGGTCTCACGCCGGCCGCGATCGAGGACCTCTACCGGCTGCTCGCGATCGCCAAGTACGAGGATCGCTACGTCATCCCGAGCGCGCACGTCGAGCTGGCGCGCCTGCTCGACGCCCAGGTGGCCTGCAGCGTGGACCCGGCGCTGGTCGACCCGGTGTCGCGCCGCGCCGCCGGACGGCCGGGCCCGGGGGAGCGGCCATGAAGCCCCGCCTCTCCTCCCCGGACCGGCGACTGGTGCTCGCCGCCGCGTCACGGCTCCTGCAGTACCCGGACGCCGCGCTGCGGGACCAGCTGCCGCTGCTCCGGGACGCCGCCGAGCGACTCCCGGCGTCCGTGGGAACGCCGCTGCGCCGGTTCGTCGACCGTCTCGGCAGCCGGTCGCTCCTGGAGCTCCAGGCCGACTACGTCGCGACGTTCGACCTGCGGCGACGCAACTGCCTGTACCTGACCTACCACCTCAACGGCGACACGCGCCGCAGGGGGATGGCGCTCTGGCGCTTCCGGCAGCTCTACCGCGAGCGCGGCTACGCGCTGGCCGCGAGCGAGCTGCCCGACTTCCTGCCGGCGGTCCTGGAACTGGCGGCAGAGGCGAACGCCGGTGACCGCGGACCGGTGGAGCTGCTGTCGGAGCACCACGCCGCGATCACGGTCCTCCGGGATGCACTGGCCGAAGCCGGCTCGCCCTACGCGGACGTGGTCGCGGCGCTGGAGGCCGCACTCCCCGCACCCTCGCGTGCGGCGCTGGAGACGGCGCGACGGCTCGAGGAGGAGGGGCCGCCCGCCGAACAGGTCGGGCTGGAACCGTTCGCGGCCGCCGCGCGCGCCGGCGACGAGGAGCCGCTGCCCGGCATCCCGGCGGGAGGCCGTCCGTGAGCACCGTCCTCTGGATCGCCTTCCCGTACATCTGCCTGACGAGCTTCGCGGTGGGCCACGTCTGGCGGTACCGCTACGACAAGTTCGGCTGGACGACGCGCTCCTCGCAGCTCTACGAGCGCCGTCTGCTGGAGTGGGGCAGCCCGCTCTTCCATTTCGGGATCCTGGGCGTGCTGGCGGGGCACGTGGTCGGGCTGCTCGTGCCCGAGTCGATGACGGCGGCGCTGGGCGTCCCGGAGTGGCTCTACCACGTCGTTGCCGCGATCGCCGGGACGGCGGCCGGGCTCATGACCGTGGCCGGGCTTGCCCTGCTCGTCTATCGGCGCCGCCTGACGCCGGCCGTCTTCCGGGTCACCACCCGGATGGACAAGGCGATGTACCTGCTGCTGGCGGCGGTCATCGCGGTCGGCACCTTCAACACGATCGGAATCAACCTGCTCGGTCCCGGCCACGACTACCGGCTGGACGTGGCCGTCTGGTTCCGCAGCATCTTCTGGCTCCAGCCGGACGCGTCGCTGATGGCCTCGGCGCCCCTGACCTTCCAGCTGCACGCACTGCTCTCATTCGCGCTGCTCGGGATCTGGCCGTTCACCCGCCTCGTCCACGTGTTCAGCGTCCCGGTCGGCTACCTCGCCCGCCCGTACGTGGTCTACCGGACCCGCGGGGACCGGCCGGGCGCGAGGCCTCCGCGGCGCGGCTGGGAGGCCCCCGGCAGCTGATCCCGCGCGAGCCTACGGCGCCTCGGTCGACTCGGCGACCGCTTCGAGGCAGAGCCGGACGTACTCGGGGTCATGCCGGGCGACCTCGCCGAAGGCGGCGGTCCCGGGGTTGTTCCCGTTGGTGAGGGCGGCCAGGCCGCTCTTCGCGCCCGGGGTCGCCTCGAGCGAGATCTTCTCGAGCAGCGGCGTGATGCTGATCCCGGTGACGGTCGCGGCGGTCGCCAGGTTCGCCCACACCGACTGGTTGCAGAACGCGAGCTCGGAGTCCGTGAGCGCCGACCCCGCGATCGGGATCGGTACGACCGAGCCCCGGGCGGCCGCCGGCACAGTGCTCGCGACGCCGCCCGTCCCGGGTGTCGCGCCGCACGCCCCCACGAGCGCGGCGGCGAGCGTCAGCGCGCTGAGCGCGATCAGGCCGGGCCGGACAGGCCCGCGGATGTGGGACTGCATGGCTGCAGAGTGCCCCATCCGGCGCCGGCGTGCACATGCCACGCGCGGGCTGCTTCTTGACCGATCCAGTCGCCGCTGGGGTATGATCGGTGCGGGTCTCTTGATCGATCCAGAAACCCGCGATCGATCCAGAACGCGGCGGTCAACGATCGGCGAGAGACCCGGAGGAACCTGGCCATGCATGCGTCGAACGGCACCCGTCGGCGCATCCCCCTGCATCGCAACCCATCCTGTCAAGGAGCAGATCCCATGTCGTATCACCCATCCCCTCATCCGGAACCCTCTCCTCGACTCCGCCTGAAGATCGAACAGGCCCGACTCACGACCGGCCGGTTCGCCGCGATCCAGGTCGAGGTCGGAGTTCCGGCTCGCGCCTTCGTCGTGGCCACCGATGCCGAGGTGCGTCGGGGATGGATCCCGCGCGACGATCGCCCCCTGTTTCCCGGCCTGCACGAGGCCTTCGACGCAGCGCACCGCGCCGCCATCCGGGAGCGCCATCTCGCCACCGCCGCCTGACGAGCGCAGCCGGCGAGCGCGGACGCTCGTCGCACCCGGCCCGTCGGGTCCGACCCCGGCAGCGCGACACCGGGCGCCACCCACCGCTCACCCGCGTCCGGTCGCGAGTGCGTGGTAGGGTACGCAGGCGCGTGCCCGTGCGGGCGGGAGTAGCTCAGTTGGCAGAGCGGCAGCCTTCCAAGCTGCATGTCGCGGGTTCGAGACCCGTCTCCCGCTCCACTTCCGATCAAGCCGACACGCAGCCTCGCAGCTGGCGCTCTCGCTGGGTCAGGCCGGCGAGGCCGCGTGTTCCGCTGGGCTGCCGTCGGCGCGGACGACGAGGGGCGCGTTCCGGGACGGAGAGGGGCCCAGTCCCGAAACGATCGGAGCGCCAGGCCGGGGAACCCGGCGCTCCGTGCGTGTCGATGGATCCGCGATCGCGGCCGGATCGGCGGGCCGGAACCGCAACCGCAACCGCGGCCCGAGCCGGAACCGGGGTCAGTCTGCGGTGCGCTCCGCCTCCCTGCGCACCTGCGAACCCGCCAGCAGCCAGTAGGCGACGGCGCCGACGACCATCCCGGTCAGCCAGCTGAAGTCGCTTCCCTTGAGCGACGGGATCGCATTGGAGAGCGGACCCACGAACGAGGGCACCGCGAAGGACGCGTTGATCCAGAGCAGGGCCGCGATCATCCCCAATCCCTGGGCGATCAGCGCCACCCAGCGAACCCCCCTGCCGGCCGGGTCGGCCAGCGCCTCCCGGTCGTAGCGCCGCCGGCGCATGAAGTAGTCGGCCATCATGATCCCGAACCACGGGGCCAGCCAGACCACGATGTAGAGGAAGAAGCCGGTCAGGTCGTCGTAGAAGTTGCCGTTGAAGAGCACCAGGGCGGTGACGATGGCGACGATCACGGTGTCGACGATGACGGCGCCCCAGCGCTTGATCGGCAGGCCCAGCGCCTGCAGCGTCACGCCGGACGAGTAGAGGTCGATCGTGTTGATGGCGAAGAGCTGCACGATCGCGAAGAGCAGGAACGGGACCAGGAACCAGGCCGGGAAGACGTTCGGGACGCCCAGCCCCTGGATGTTGAGGGTCTTGGTCGTGACCGTGGCGGCCAGCGCGCCCAGGACCTCGAGCAGCAGGGACGGGATCCCGGCGCCCAGGGTGGCGGCCCAGAAGGTGCGCCACTTGGACGTGGTCCGCGGCAGATACCGCGAGTAGTCGTTGCCGTTCTCGGTCCAGCCCAGGCCGCCCACCGAGATGATCACCACCAGCGCGGTGGTCCAGTCCGCCCAGGACGCCTTGGCGGCGAACGAGAGCGTGAAGTGGCTGGTCAGCACGAGGATCGCCAGGATCGCGAACAGCACCATGAAGACGTACGACAGGTAGCGCAGGACGCGGGTCATGGTGGCGTGCCCGAAGAACGGCATCAGCAGCTGCACCGCCGAGGCCAGGATGACCACCACGATCTTCTCCGGCGCGGACAGGCTCTGCCCGTACTGTGAGAAGAGGAACAGCGCGGTGGCGACGACGAGGAAGACGCCCTCGATCTCGAAGCCGACCTGGGTGAACCAGTTGAAGAACGCGACCACCCGGTTGCCGTCGTGCTTGAACGGGGCCCGGCTGATCACGAACGCGGTGCTGCCCACCTCGGGACCCTGCAGGCTGGCCAGCCCCAGCAGGGCGTAGAAGACGTTCCCCACCAGGATCGCGAGCAGGGCCTGGCCGAACGAGAGCCCGAAGCTGGAGATCAGGAACCCGTAGAAGAAGAACTCCACGTTGAAGACGGCGCCGGCCCACAGCCAGAAGAGGCCGGACGGCCTCATCGCCCGTTCGGCGTCGGGGATCAGGTCGATGCCGCGCTGCTCGACCTTGAAGGCCGCGTACTCGCCGACGTCGGTGGCAGCGGGAGGGGCGGCATCGTGTGCGGACGCGGAGCTGACCATGAGTCACCTCGCCTCTCGATCGACCCACCACGGGTCATTCGAGCAGCGGAGACGTGCGCGTGGGCGCCTCCCGTCCGACACGCGGTACGCTGCCCCGAGACCGCCAGCGACCTCCCCCCCTGCAGCCCGAGCCAGTGCCGGAGCCCCGGACCGTCACCGATCCGGACGCGCCCGAGCATAGTCATCCGACATCTGCCTGTCCGGCATCGGTTCCGCGGAACGGGAAGCCAGGCTACCCTCCCGCCACCGCCGGGATCACGTGGACGACGGAGCGCTCGGAGACCGCCGTCGACAGCTCGGCCGGCTCGCCGTCCACGTAGACGTGGATGAAGGCGCGGATCGTCCCCGTGCCGTCACAGACGCGGTCGCGCATCCCCGGCCAGCGGGCGTCGAGCGCCTCGATCACCGCGCCGACGGTCACGCCGGGGACCTCCACCCGGCGCTGGGCTCCCGGGAAGAGCGCCGCGAGCGAGCGCGGCAGCATCACGGTGGCCACGTGCGGCTCAGGCGGCCACGATCGCCGTGGCCACCGAATGAATGGGCGGCAACAGGTCCGCGATCCGGCCCCAGGTCTCCCCCTCGTCCGCGCTGGCGTAGACCTGCCCGGTGCTGGTCCCGAAGTAGATCCCGAATGGCTCGAGCGGGTCGGTGGCCATCGCGTCGCGCAGCACACCCACGAAGGCGTTGGCCTGCGGCAGGCCGTCCCGCAGCGCAGTCCAGCTGCGGCCGGCATCCGTCGTCCTCCATACCGCCGCCTTACCGTCGGGCATCACCCGCCCGCGGTCGGCACCGTTGAGCGGGATGGTGAAGATCGTGTCCGCGTCTCGCGGGTGTGCGACCACGGGGAAGCCGAAGGTGGAGGGCAGCCCCTCGTCAAGGCAGATCCACGTCCGGCCGCCGTCGTCGGTGCGGTACGTGCCGCAGTGGTTCTGCTGGTACAGCCGGTCGCGCGCGCCGGGGGCAAGGACCATCTTGTGCACGCACTGCCCCGTCTCGGGGTACGGGTCGGGCATGAAGTCGGCGCGCACGCCGCGGTTGCGGGCATCCCAGGTGCGGCCACCGTCCTCGGTGGCGAAGCAGCCGACCGCGGAAATCGCCACCCACATCCGGGACGGGTCGTCGGGATCGGACAGGACGGTATGGCAGATCAGGCCCCCCGCCCCGGGCTGCCAGGTCGGACGCGTGGGGTGGTTGGTCAGCCCCTCGATGTGCCGCCAGGTCTCGCCCCCGTCCTCCGAGCGGAACAGCCCCGCGGGCTCCACGCCCGCGTACAGCGCCCCGTGCGCCGGCGTGATCTGCCAGACCGCGCGCACCGCGGGGCCGCCCTCCCCGTAGGTCAGGCCCGCACTGGAGTGGGACCACGTGTCGCCGAGGTCGGGGCTGCGCCAGACGGCCGCGCCGTACCACGGATTCCCGCCGCCCGCGTACAGCACGCCGGTCGCCGGATCCTGACGGAAGACGTTGATCGGCCAGGGCTCGAACAGCGGGCCGCGCACGATCCACGATGCGCGATCGGCCCGTCCGGCCCCGTCGGCCTCCAGCACGTACGCACCCTTGCGGGTGCCGAGCAGCAGCAGCACGCGCCCGGTCATGGCCCCCCCTTCGACCGATCGCCGCCGGGCCGCGCGGGCCGTTTTCGACCCGCCGAGCAGCCGTGGCCGGCCGGCCGGCTCTGATGTCGGGCTATGAAAGCCCCGGGGTGCCGCCCTGTCAATCCCGGGCGTGCATCGACCGGCTCAGCCGACGGGTTCGGGGGTGTGCGCCGGCGGCATCCCGAGCGCGCGGCGGGCGGTGGCCTCGTCATCGACCGTGCAGGCGATCTGCACGAACCGGCCGTGGTGCCCGACCGTGAGGATCCCGGTCACGTTGACGCCGGCGTCCGCCAGGCGCTCCGTGAAGGCGGCGATGCCCCCCGGCTGGTCCTCGACCTCGACGACCAGGGTGTCACCCTCCACGAACGGGATTCCGAGGCTGCGCAGTGCGGCACGCGTCGCCGCGTCGTCATCGGTGGTGATGCGGGCGCACATGCGGTCGCCCGTGCTGGTGCCCACGACGTGCTCGATGTTGATGCCGCGGGCGGCGAGGGCACGCGTGACGTGGGCGAGCTCGCCCACGCGGTTCTCGAGTTGCATGACGAACGGCTGGCCCACCCGCGTCTCCTCGCTGCGCCACCGGTCCTCGGCGGGATCGAGCAGGGATCATCCCGACCGACCGGCGGCGGTCACAAGGGTCCTGCGACATGTCCGACCGGGGCCGGATGTCCGGCGCCGGCGCGGCAAACGGCGGGGCGAACGGCGGCGGGCGCCGGTCAGCGGGCGCCAGTCGGCGCTCGGCACGGGGTATGAGGCGGAACGGCGGCGGGCTCCGGTCAGCGGGCGGTGCGACGCCCGTCGAGCGCCAGGCGCTGCATACCCAGGATGGTCAGGGCGTCGGTGATGCGCCCGTCGTGGCACATCGCGAGCGCCTCGTCGAAGTCGACCCAGCGCAGCTCGATCTGCTCGGTGCCCTCCGGCGACGGCACGCCCGGCTCCAGGCCCCGGGCCAGCCACACGATGGAATCCTCGTCGGTGACCGAGTTGGACAGGTGCGCACGCACCAGCTCGCCCCAGCTGCGCGCCGTGTAGCCCGTCTCCTCCGCCAGCTCGCGGCGGGCCGCCTCGAGCGGGTCCTCCTCCGGGCGCGCACCGCCCTCCGGGATCTCCCAGGACCAGGCCCCCAGCGTGTACCGCCACTGGCCGACGAGCAGCACGCGGCCCGCCTCGTCCAGCGGCACCACCCCCACGGCTCGATGCACGAAGTGCACCACGCCGTAGATGCCGAGCTGTCCGTCCGGGCGGATGACGTCGTCCTCCCACACGGTGAGCCACGGGTTCCGGTACGCCGTTCGGCGTGCGAGCTGCCGCCAGGGGTTGCTGCCGTGGTCCATCGGCCGATCGTACGCGCCCCGCCGCCGCACCGCGTCACCGACGCCGGAGGTCGGGGCCGGCGCCGCCGGCTGTGATGGATTCGAGACATGGCGCGGGCGAAAAGCCGTGCGGACGGCATGCCCGGGCGGGCACGCTTGTAGCATCGTTCCGCCTGTCGGAACGGAGCGGAGGCCTGCGCGCGTGGAACAACCGGTGATGTCGCTCGACCGATCCGATGACGGCTCCCTGTCGTCCGTCCGCAACGCTGCCCGGGTGCTCGGCGCGTTCACTCCCGCGGACCGCGACCTCGGCGTCACCGAGATCGCGGGCCGCCTCGGCCTCGCCAAGAGCACGGTGCACCGCCTGCTCTCGACGCTCGTGGCGGAAGGGATGATGGAACGGAGCGGGAACCGCGGCCGCTACCGGCTGGGCCTGCGCCTGTACGAACTGGGGACGATGGCGCCGCTCCGCTCCGAGCTGCACGGCGCGGCCGTGGGGCCGATCGACGACCTCCTGGCGCACACCGGCGAGAGCGTTCACGTCGCCGTCCTCGACGGTCCCGACGTGGTGGCGGTCGACCGGCGCGAGTCGCCCGGGATGCTGCGCCTGCTCGGCCGCATGGGACACCGTCACCCTGCCCATGCGACGAGCGCGGGCAAGGTCCTGCTCGCCTACCTCTCGCTGGCCGAGCGATCCGCCCTCTTCGACGGGCAGCTCCTGGCAGCGCCCACCCCCCACACGATCAGCGACCGCGCGAGGCTGGAGGAGGAGCTGGCCAAGGTGCGCTCCCGCGGCTGGGCCGAATCCGTGCACGAGCACGAGCTGGGCCTGGCCTCCGTGGCCGCCCCGATCCGCGACGCACGCGGCCGGGTCGTCGCGGCCGTCGGCGTGGCCGGGCCGAGCGCCCGCTTCGGTCGGGAGAACGTGCGACGCCTCGCCGTGGAGACGACGCGGGCCGCCGACGCGATCTCGGCACGGCTTGGCTACCGGCCGCGGGAGACCGGCACGCGGGCCGGACGCTAGCCCCGGCGCAGGTTCCCGGCGGCACGGCGCCGCCGGCGGGCGGGATCCGACCGGGACCCTAGCTCCTGAACCCGGAGTCGGCCGACGAGGCGGCGACCGCCTGGCCGCGCGCCGGCTCCGGGACCGAGGACCCGGACGCGCGGCGGCTGCCTTCGACGTCCAGCACGTAGCCGATCCCCTGGAACGTGGTGATCGGCCCCGGCTCGCCCGGCGCGGCGCCCAGCTTGCGACGGACGCGGCTGATCCACACGCGCAGGTACTGCAGGTCGTCCCGGTACTCCGGCCCCCACACCTTGGTCAGCAGCTCGGTATGGAGCACCACCCGGCCGGCGTTGGCGGCCAGGTGCTGCAGGAGCAGCCACTCGGTCCGCGAGAGGGAGACGATCTCCCCGTTGCGCGTGACCATGCGGCGCTCGAGATCGATCTCGATCTCACCCAGGCGGACCACGCCCGCGCCGGGCGAGCCGGCCGAACGCCGCAGCACCGCGCGCACGCGGGCCGCAAGCTCGTCGGGGTGGAACGGCTTGGCCACGTAGTCGTCCGCGCCGAGGTCCAGCCCCTTCGCCTTGTCGGCCGTGGAGCCCTTCGCCGTCAGGAGGATGACCGGCACGGGGCGCCACTCGCGCAGCTGTCGCATCACCTCGATCCCGTCCAGGTCCGGCATCACGATGTCGAGCAGGACGATGTCCGGGCGCACCTCCTCCGCCTTGCGCAGCGCCTCCTCGCCGCTGTTCGCGGTCACCACGCGGAAACCCTCGTCGTGCAGGGTGAGCGCG